>JBLMXO010000169.1:0-6638 GCA_050257815.1 Actinomycetota bacterium | reverse complement strand
GGAAGCCATGCCGGTAGAGGCCGTTGACGTAGATATAGCCCTTCGCGGTGATAATCCTAGGGCGATTGTCGGGGAAGGCAGGCCTCGCGCCGGCGCCAAGCTTAACCAGCTCGGCCTCGCCAAAGGCGGGGTCGAGCGCGTAGGCGGCTGATAGCAACTCGAGCGCGGAGCGGACCGTAACCGGCCCCGCCTCCTCGCTCTCGACGACCGTGGCTCCAATCATGAAGAGTCCGTCTCCCCACGGCACGGCGTAGAGGGGAAAGCGTGGGTGCAGCAACCGCGCTGGCCGCGCAAGCGCGACGTCGTGGGCGCGCACCACGATCCGCTCGCCGCGTACGCCGCGGAGCGACGGGAGCCGGTCTTTCGCGGCGAGTCCACGGCAATCGATGATGAGGTCTGCGCCTCTTGGCATTTCAGACTCGCCGAGAACAAGGCTGACGACGGCAGCCTTGACCGCGTTGAGGAGAAAGTCGAGGGCTGCGTCAGGGGCAAGATGCGCTTCGCCGGGATAAAACAGCGCTGTCGAAAAGCGCCTACCGAGATCGGGTTCGAGCGCCGCGAGCACGTCACGATCAAGCCGCTCGGCGCTGCGCGTCATGCGGGCGAAACGATCGAGCATGGTCTGATCGCGCGGCTGCGCGACAACGAGAGAGCCATTGACGTGTGTGCCGGGATAGGACTCGCGCCACAACGCGATGCTGCGCAGTCCGAGCTCATGGATGATGGGCTCTGCGCTCTCCTCCTCGCAGCGTGGCGCAAGCATGGCGCCGGCATAAGGGCTGCAGGCATCGGCGAAGGGTGTTGCCGAGCGCTCATAGATGGTCACGGCATGCCCTGCGCGCGCGAGAAGGAGCGCCTGCCAGAGGCCGACGACACCAGCGCCGCGAATAGCGATCGATTGCTTGGCGGTGGCCATCAATCTCCGAGCGCCACGCCTTCGCGCCGCGGATCGGCTCCGCCTTCGAGCCCATCTTTGGTGACGGCGATGATGTGCATCCCGCTCGTCATGTCTGCGCGTTGCACGTTATGGCCGAGAGTCTCGAGAGCGCTGGCAAGATTGTTCCACTCGGCCCATGGCTCAATCACCACGCCCCCGCCAGTCGAGCCGAAATTGACGAGCGCGGCGGCGTCTGCCGCGTCGAGACGCCAGTCGATCAGGGCGATAAGCGCCTTGATATCATAAATAATGATGGCTGAGCCGCCAGGGCTGCCGAGGACATAATGAAGCGCGTCACCGTCCCTCGCTAAGACCAGGGTCGGAGCCATGGAGCTGCGTGGGCGCTTCCCTCCCTCAACGCGATTGGCCACCGGGCGCCCCTCATCGTCGACAGGCACGAACGAAAAGTCGGTGAGCTGATTATTGAGCATGAAGCCGCGCACCATGTTTCGCGAGCCGAAGGCCTGCTCGATCGTCGTGGTCATGGAGAAGGCGTTGCCGTCATCGTCTACGATCGAGACCTGGCTCGTGCCATGGGCTTCGTGCGTCGCGTCGTCGCCGTAAGCGCCTTGGCGCGTATTGGGGGGCATGCCGGCAACGACGTTGGACTGCGCGTGGCCAGGGTCGATCAGCTTGCGCCGCTCGTCGAGATATGACGGATCGAGGAGGCCTGCGACCGGAACGGTGACGAAATCGGGGTCGGCGAGATAGCGCGCGCGGTCGGCGTAAGCGAGGCGCTCCGCTTCGACGATAGTGTGGGCGGCGCGCACGCTGAGCGGTGCGGCGCCGAGATCGTAAGGAGCGAGCAGGGCCAGCACCTGCGAGACGGTAACTGCGCCGGACGAGGGCGGTCCCGCGCCGCAAATCTTCTCGGCACGATAGCCGACACATACCGGCGGGCGCTCCTTGGCGTGGTAGTTTGCGATGTCTTCGACCGAGAGCGTGCCGGGGTGGCGGGGATCGTTCCGCACGGCATGGGCGATGTCGGCGGCGATGTCGCCTTTGTAGAAGGCGTCGGGGCCATCGCGCGCGATCGTCGCCAGCGTATCGGCAAGCGCCGGGTTGGCGAGGATGTGGCCCACTGGCCAAGGCTTTCCCTCGGCATCGAATAGATAAGCCCGCGCTTCCGGCGTGAAGCTTTCGGCTGGTGCCTCGGCGAGCTCAGCGGCCAGGCGTGGAGAGACGGCGAAGCCCGAGCGCGCAAGCGTGATGGCCGGCTCGAACAGATCGGCCCAAGGGAGCTTGCCATATTTGTCATGCGTGAGCTTGAGTGCCGCGAGTGCGCCGGGCGCGCCGACGGAAAGCCCGCTCTCCATGGCGTCCTCGCGCGGAAGCGGCTTGCCGTCCTTATCGAGGAAGAGCTCGGGTGTCGCAGCCTTGGGCGCGGTCTCGCGGCCGTCGATACTTGCGATCTCGTTCCTCTGGTTGTCCCAATAGAGGATGAAGGCGCCGCCGCCGATGCCCGAAGATTGCGGTTCGACGAGATTGAGCACCATCTGCGTGGCGATGCCGGCATCGACCGCGCTGCCGCCCTTGCGCAAGATCGCGAGCCCCGCTTCTGCCGCGAGCGGATTGGCGGCGACGACCATGTGGTGCTTGGCCGTGACGAGCGGCTTCGCCGTGAAACCGCTTTCAGCCTCCGGCTGCTCGAAGGCGCGGAGGTGGGAAGCGCCGAAGGCAAGAAGCAGCGCGAGTGCGACAGCGAGTGTTGGGAGCCTCTTCGTCATGGGCCGGCAGCATAGCCATTTTCGCGCGACTCGCTACCGCTCGCGCAAAGTTGATCTGCGCTTAATGAAAGTCGCGGGATTTGGGGATGATGCGCTCGGCACGGGAATGACGGCGCGGGTGCCAACGCGGATGGGCGCGCTCGCGAGAGGGAAGCGGCCGCTTCACATGATCGGCCGGTGCCAAGGGCAGCTCAGCCTCCTCCTCGCGCGATACGCGCCAGGAACCCGGATCCGGGCGCTTGACTTCATCGGCATTGGCGAGGGCGACGCTGACGCTCTCACCGTCCTCGGTCAGGAGTCTCAGCCAATCGCTTCTATCGTCCAGCCGCTCGGCAACGACGTGGATGATGTCCTCATGGCGCTGCACGCGGCCATGCACCACGACGAGCCGCGCGTCCATCACCACCTTGCGCTCGTGCTCGAGCACCCTGGGCCAGATCACCGAATTGGCGATGCCGGTCTCGTCCTCGATGGTCATAAACACCACGCCTTGCGCCGAGCCCGGGCGCTGGCGCACGAGCACGACGCCGGCCACGCTCACCCACGCGCCGTCGCGTGTTTGCTTGAGATCGGCGCAAGCGGCGATGCGCGCATTGCGGACGCGCGTGCGCAAGAAGCTCATGGGATGGGCTTTAAGCGAGAGGCGGAGGGTGCGGTAGTCGTTCACCACGTGCTCAGAGAGCGGCATGACGGGAAGCGACACGAAGGGCTCTGCGCCCACTTCCGCCGAATCAGCATGATCGAAGAGGGGAAGTGGAATCTCTTTCGGAAGCCCGCGTACCTCCCACAGCGCCTGGCGCCGGTCGAGCCCGAGAGATCGAAAAGCATCCGCACCCGCAAGCGTCTCGAGTGAGGCGCGGCCTAAGCCGCTCCGCCGCCACAGATCGCGGACGTCGCTGAAGTGCTCCCTCCCCCTAGAAGGGGGAGGGCCGGGGAGGGGGTCATCCAAGGGCGTCGGTATCTGACCCCCACCCGTCGCTGCACTTTGTGCAACGACACCCTCCCCCTTTCCGGGGGAGGGAAGAGGCGGTGTAAATAAATGAGGATTGCATTCGGCGGGGAGGCCGTCGCGCACCGAGACGAGGCGCTTCACATCGTCCTCGTGCAAGCCGTCGATCTGACGAAGCCCGATGCGCAAGGCACATTTAGCTGAGCTGTGTGAATCATACCTCCCCCTTGCGGGGAGGTCCGATGCTGCCGAAGGCAGCGTCGGGGTGGGGGCGCTGAGTTGCACTCTTGGCACCGATCGTGGGTCGAGAGTCACAACGCCCCACCCGGCTCGGTCTTCGGCCTCGCCGCCCTCCCCATCAAGGGGAGGGATGGAGTGTACGGATGCGTCACAGATTGGTTCGAGGGTGCAGTCCCACAGGCTCATATTGATGTCGGCCTCGCGCGCTTCGACGCCATGCTCGCGCGCGCAGCGCACGATCTGCGCTGGCGCGTAGAAGCCCATAGGCTGGGAGTTGAGCAGAGCAGCGGCAAAGGCCGCCGGGTAATGACATTTGAGGAAGGCCGAGACATAGACAAGGTGGGCGAAGCTCGCGGCATGGCTCTCGGGGAAGCCGTATTCGCCGAAGCCCTTGATCTGGTTGAAGCAACGCTCGGCAAACTCCTCCGGATAACCGCGCGCCGTCATGCGACCCACCATCTTCTCGTGCAGTCGATCGATGGTGCCTCTGCGGCGGAAGGTGGCCATGGCGCGGCGGAGCTCGTTCGCCTCGGGGCCGGAGAATTTTGCCGCCACCATGGCGAGCCGCATCGCCTGCTCCTGGAAGAGCGGCACGCCCATGGTCTTGCCGAGCACTTGGTGAAGCTCATCGGGAGGCCCGTGATCGGGGTGAGGCGAAGGAAAGTTGACCTTCTCGATGCCAGAACGGCGGCGCAAGTACGGGTGAACCATGTCGCCCTGGATCGGCCCAGGGCGCACGATGGCGACTTCGATGACGAGATCGTAGAAGACACGCGGCTTCAGCCTCGGGAGCATATTCATCTGTGCTCGGCTCTCCACCTGGAACACGCCGATCGAATCGGCACGGCAGAGCATGTCGTAGACGAGAGGATCGTCGCGTGGCACCGTGCCAAGGGAGAGATCGCGCCCGTAATGAGCCTTGATGAGCGCGAAGGCCTTGCGGATGCAGGTGAGCATGCCGAGCCCGAGCACATCGACCTTGAGCAGGCCAAGAGCATCGAGATCGTCCTTGTCCCATTCGATGAAGGTGCGGTCCTCCATGGCGGCATTGCCGATGGGGACGACTTCCGACAGCGGCCCGCGCGTCAGCACGAAGCCGCCGACATGCTGGGAGAGATGGCGGGGAAAGCCGATCAACTCTTGGGTCAGCTCGAGGCAGGTGGCAAGCAGCGGATCTGAAGGATCAAGCCCCGCTTGTCGGACATAGTCGTCGGGCAGGCCAGTATTGCTCAGGCCCCAGATGGTGGTGGCGAGCGCTGCGACCGTATCCTCGGAGAGGCCGAGTGCTTTGCCTACCTCGCGCACCGCAGAGCGCCCGCGATAGGAGATGACGGTGGCGGCTATCCCGGCGCGGTCGCGACCGTAGCGGGCATAGATATACTGGATCACCTCCTCGCGCCGCTCATGCTCGAAATCGACGTCGATATCGGGTGGCTCCTTGCGCTCGGGCGAGACGAAGCGCTCGAACAGAAGATCGATCTCGGTCGGATCGACATTGGTGATGGCGAGGCAATAGCAGACGGCGGAGTTGGCGGCTGAGCCCCGGCCCTGGCAGAGGATGCCGAGCCCGCGCGCATAATGCACGATGTCGTGCACGGTGAGGAAATAAGGCGCGTAGTTGAGCTCCTCGATCAGAGCGAGCTCTTTATCGAGCGTGTCGCGCACCTTGTCGGAAATGCCCTCGGGGAAGCGCCATGCGGCACCTTCCCAGGTCAGGTCGACAAGATGGGATTGCGGCGTCTTCCCCTCTGGCACCGGTTCGTCGGGATATTCGTAGCGAAGCTCGTCGAGAGAGAAGGTGCAAGCCTCGGCGATCTCCATGGTGCGCTCTAGCGCGTCCTCATGACCTTTGAACAGGCGCGCCATTTCGCGCGGCGGTTTCAGATGCCGCTCGGCGTTCGCTTCGAGGCGGAAGCCCGCCTCGTGAATGGTGCATTTCTCGCGGATGCAGGTGAGCACGTCTTGCAGTTGGCGCCGGTGAGGAGCGTGATAAAGCACGGCATTGGTGGCGACCAGACCGAGGTCTATGCGGCATGCGAGGTGCGCGAGTGCTTCGATGCGGGCGCGATCATCGCCGCGATAGGAGTGGCTTGCGGCGAGATAGAGCGGAGCATGCGCGCCAAGCGCTTGTTTGATGCGCGTCAGCGCCGTTTTGCAGTTCTCCTTAGAGAGGTCGGCGGGCGGGAGGGCAATGAAGATGAGCCCCTCGGCATACGCACCGACGTCGGTGAGAAAGAGCGTGCATTGCCCTTTCTCGGCTCTCATCTGGCCGAGCGTCAGCAAGCTGCAGAGACGTCCATATGCCGCGCGGTCGCGCGGGTAAGCGAGAAGGCTCGGCGCGTCTTGAAGATCGAGCCGCGCGCCGACGATGAATTTGATCTCACCCACGTCCTTGGCAGCGAGATGTGCGCGCACCACGCCGGCAAGCGTGTTGCGGTCGGTGACGGCGATCGCCGCAAGACCGAGCGCCCTTGCCATGGCTACCAGCTCCTCGGGATGAGAGCCGCCACGCAGGAAGGAGAAATTGGTGGTGACGTCGAGCTCGGCATAGCGGGCCATGGCAAATGCCCTCAGCCGAACACCCCGTGCATGAACCAGCCGGGGCTACCTTGCGTGCTTTCTTGATAGAGGCCTTCGCGGAACACCCAATAGCGATGCCCGTCTTCGTCCTCGATGCGGTAATAGTCGCGCGGTCTTTTAGGCTTTACCCCCTCACCCGGTGCAGCCTCGCTGGGCGAGCCTGCACCACCCTCTCCCGCGAGGGGAGAGAGGAAGGCTCTCGAGG
>JBLMXO010000168.1:0-4325 GCA_050257815.1 Actinomycetota bacterium | reverse complement strand
AGCGGGCGACCATCTTGCCGGCGACCATGATCGCAATCTGCTCGGCGTCGATCCGGTTCTGCTCCTCGTCCTTGCGCAGCATCTTGCCCAACACGGAAACGCCGAGGCTGCCGACGGCGATAAGCACGAGAACGGCCGCGAACAGGCTTTGCAGCGCCGTCCAATTCGAGGGGGAAGAAAGCTCAGCGAGGACCTGCATGAACCCCTGACACCGGGCCTAAGGAATGCCGCGAGGTCCACCATCGCCTATAAAGCGTCAACCGGTCCAGGCTCTTGGCGTGGTTGCGGGCGAGGCTTGTCCCCCTTTTGGGTCATCCGCGATGAGCTCGATCTGCTCGGGGTGAGTCGCCTCGATCATGGGACCATTGCGCCAAATCACCCAGCCGCGCACGCGCTCGCGTTTGCCGGCGAGCGTCTTGAGGTCGATACCCGCTGCGGCAAAGACACTCACGTCTTTGCGTGCCACGCTGATGGTGAAATCGCTCTTCCAGTCGCGGGCGAAATTGAGGTAGACGCGCCCCGCCCCCTCGCCGACGCTCAGCACCCTCCCCCTCGACGAGCTGATAGGTCTGGGTGAGCCGGTCGAGACCGTCGACATCATCGGAGCTCTCGATGCGATAGGCTGGTGAGCCCCACACGCCGAGCCCTTTCCCTCTCGCCTCGGCCTCACTCGCCAGGAGCTCCTTCACGCAAGCGCGATTGTCGGAGAAGGAATAGACGCGCGCGAGCCCCGCGCCGATCATCTCTTGCTGGAGCCAATGCCGCTTCGCACCATCCACCACGAAGACTTGCCCAAGGAGATAGCCGTGGCGATCGGTCTTGGTCCCGCCGTAGCGAAGCTCGACCTCCTTGCTCGCTGCGAGACGGGTGAGCGCATCCTTTGCCTCCTCCACCATCGGCCAAGGATCGTCGCCGCGGAAGCCGAGCGGCGGCATCGGCGCCTTGGCGCCGATCAGACGAACCGTCCTGCCATCGGCAAGTTTGAGTGTCTCGCCGTCGATCACAGCGGCGACTGTGCGCGTGTCCGGCTCGGAGAGATCACACGCCGTAGCCGGCAGCAAATGGAGGACAAGGCCGGGGCACCAGGCCAGGAGTGCGCTTGCTGCCCGCACACTCCCCATCGCACGTCCCTTATCGAAACCTCACGCAGCCGCGAGGAAGGCGATATTCCCAACAATGACGAGCAGCGAGAGGAAAACCTGCCAGAACAGGGGCCGCGCGCGCAGAATCCCCGCGGTCGTCTTGAGCTCGCGCAAGACAAGATAGCCACCCATGCTCCGCTTGAACCAGCCGGTGACCTCGCCAGGCTTGTCGAGATGTTGCGGGACGCGCTTCCAGCCGGCGAAGAGATCGCCGATCGCGCCGAGCATCGAGCGGAAATCGACTGCCATCAGGCCGGTCTTGTCCCGGAACACCACATCCTCGCCGGCGACGAATCCGGCCTGGACGCGCCCGATTGCCTTGCCCTCGAGCCGAACCGAGCGCGCGCGCACAGGTGAGGCCGCAGGATCGCTCATCAGCGCCATCACCGTGGCGTCGGCCGGCGCGCCGGGCGGATAACGCAGGAACAGCGTCAACAGCACGCCGAGTGCGACCGCTGCGGGCACGAGCTGCCAAGCCCCGGCAACCCCTACGACGAGACCAAGAATGACCGGCACGATGAAGAGCAGAAGCTCGAAGAGGAATTTTCCGCGCAGTTTGCCCCGGCTGAGATGGGCGCGCTCGGCTGCGGCCTCGACGTCATAGCCTCCGAAGCTCTGGCCTCTCGACTTGGCAATGTCGCCGAGCTTCAGGATCCGCCGCCCGGTCAGGGGATGCGTCGAGTTGAGCTTAACAAGCGCCGCCCAAGGAATTATAGCAATCGAACAACATCGCCTCGGCGGCGCTGCCGTGGCTGTGCTCAGCGCTTTGCGCCAGGAGTCCGGTATAGCGCGCATTCTTGACGTCGATCACGCCGAGATGACGCGTGCTCCTAAGCAAGCTCTGCGTCGCTTCAGTGTCTTCGATCGCGACGATGCCGTAAGCGACCTTGACCAGCGCACTCGCGAGCGCTCTCGGCTCGACCCGGCTCGCCGAGAAGGCATCGGCGAGATATTCGCGGGTGCGGCTGAGATAGAGCAGGAGATAGATGCCGATATAGTAGCAGACGAGCGCGGCGATCCCGACGATCGCGCCCTTGCCCTTCTTGTCGCTCGAGCTCTGACTCGACCGCGCCAGCACCGCGTAGATCTGGTAGAGCATCTGCACCAGCATCCCGGCCATGGTCATCAGGATGAAGTCGCGATTGACGACGTGACCGAGCTCATGGCCGACGACCGCGCGCTGCTCGTCTTCGGTCAAGAACTCGAAGATGCCTTGCGTCACCACGATACGCGCATTCGAGCGGAGCAGCCCATAGGTGAAGGCGGTCGGATTGCGGTCGGGATGAAGCCGAGGCGCGGCGCCTTGAAGCGATACTCGTCGGCGACCTGATAGATGAGCTGGTGCACGCCGGGATAGCGCTGCTTCACCGTGGCATCGTCGAGGAACTCGAGGCTATTGAACCAACGAAGCGTCAGGTCTGAGAGCCAAGGGCTGATCAGCCAGATCACGAGATTGATGACGACCGTGAGCACGATGGCCAGGGTGAAATTCACCCGCCGAGATAGACCATGGCGGCGAGGACGCAGCCGATCACCATGCCGATCAGGATGCCGAAGGTGATGAGTGAGGCGAAAACAAGCCGAGCCATCGCGGTTAGATCCCCGTGAGCCGAATTTTGCGGTGGAGCTTAGCCGCGCGACCCGCGTTCCGCCTGGAAAATGCGACGGATTGCGGGGATAGCCCGCGTTGCCGGGCGGCGTGGTGCACCGCCGTTAACCCTTGTCTTACTTGAGCCCAATTATTGGTTTTCTGAGAAGGGATTGGCCGACTCGCTCAAAAGGGGGGCAAGCGGCGTCGACCTCCCATGTAAGGAGGGACGAAAATGACGCGGACATCACTCTTAGCGGCGCTTTTTCTCGCCGCGACGACATTGCCTACTCTCGCGGGGCCGGTTCAGGGCGTTGTGCAGGGTACGGCAGAAGTAGGCCAGGGCGCGGTGCAAGGCACGGCGCAAGCCGGGCGCGGCGTGGCCCAAGGAACCGCGACGGTCGCAAGAGGAGCCGGGCAAGCGACGGTGGGCGTTGCCCAAGGGACGGCTACGGTGGTCAAGAAGACCGGCAAGGGCGCCTGGTGCATCGTGACGCTCGGCTACGGCTGCTGAGCCATTAGCCTTGGTTGCCACCATTATTGCGTGAGCTGCCGCAGCGCTCCTTGCTTGCATCGCGTGCGCACGCCCCTTTAGTAATGGGGCAGGAAGCTAGCATCGCTATGATGCGGGCTAAGGACCCCGTAGCTCAGTAGGATAGAGCATCAGATTCCTAATCTGAGGGTCACAGGTTCGAATCCTGTCGGGGTCACCACATCTCAAACCCGTAGCGGGTTTCACCGGCGCGACGGCGGCCTCTCAGTCAACGCACGAGTGTTTGGCTGGTTGTTGCGTCTTGCACGTGTGCCCAGCGTGGGCGCTGCGGCTCAAGAAAAATCGCTCGCGCCGAACGATCCCTTTACCGTGCCGCGATTATCGTTCTCGATCGATTTCGGTCGTTGAAGGCGCCAATCAACGGAGGGAGAGCCAAAATGAAGGCCCCGATATCTCACTTCGCGCAGGACGAGTCCGGTGCTACTGCTGTCGAGTACGGGCTACTCGTGGCCGGCCTTTCCGTTGCCATCCTTCTCACCGTGCAAGCGCTCGGCGCCACGATCACTGGCATCTTCGAGACCCTGAGCAACGAGATCGGCGGAAAGTAATCGCAAGATTGACGTGCGACGCTATTTTGCACGCCAACCCGGTAGGGTCGCTCGTCGGGGCTCGCCAAGGCCGCTTGCGGGATCTGCGACAAGATTCGGACGCGACCATCATGGGGACACATCCTCACACTTCCCACGTGTCACGACCCTTAGCACCAGCCTGCGCCGTTCGGTAGCAACCCTCAAGCCAGTGAGCATGTTAGATTTCCCGGCTGCGGGGTGGGGACGTTTGCCCCCATTGAATGGAGGGAAAGATGCGCAAAATCATGATCTCGCTTGCGGCAGGAGCAGCCTTGTTGGGCGCGGGTTATGCCTTCGAGGCCCATGCCACCATGGGCACGTTCCAAGGTCTCAAGCAGCCGGCGAATCAATTCTCGCCGGTCGAGAAGGCCGACTGCGTCGAGCAGGGATGGTTCTGCCCTAAAGGTGCGACGTTGCAGTGCGATCCGGTCTGCGTATGCGTGAGCTGCGTGGGTCACCCGAACCCGCACAAG
>JBLMXO010000167.1:0-2902 GCA_050257815.1 Actinomycetota bacterium | reverse complement strand
CCGCGATTCAGACTGATGGCGGCCAAACGACCGCCAGCTCGCGGAAGGCGTTACTGAGCGTCGCCATCCTGCTTTTGGGCGCGCTGGCAGGCTATCTTGTCGTCCGCTGGAGAAGGCCGACCCGACCGCAATGAGCGCCTATATCCTTCGCCGCCTCCTGCTCATCATTCCGACGATGCTGGGCATCATGCTGGTGACCTTCGTCATCGTGCAGTTCGCGCCGGGCGGTCCGGTCGAGCGCATCATCGCTAAGCTCACTGGAGCCGATCAGGGCGCGACCTCGATGTTCAGCGGCGGCGGCGGCGATGCTACGAGTACGCGGCCAGGGCAAGGCTCGATGCCCGGGGACGTCTCGGCGCCATCCAAATATCGCGGCGCGCAAGGGCTCGATCCGGAGTTTATCAAGAGCTTGGAGAAGCAGTTCGGCTTCGACAAGCCCGCCTATGTGCGCTTCGGCATGATGATCAAGAATTATCTCCTGTTCGATTTCGGCAAGAGCTATTTCCGCGACACGAGCGTGCTGAAGCTGATCGAAGAGAGGTTGCCGGTCTCGATCTCGCTCGGGCTATGGATGACGCTGCTCTCCTACGCCATCTCGATTCCGCTCGGCATTCGCAAGGCGGTGCAGGACGGATCGCGCTTCGATATGTGGACGAGCACGGTAGTCGTGATCGGGTATGCCATTCCGGGGTTCCTCGTCGCCGTGTTCCTGATCGTGCTGTTTGCCGGCGGCTCGTTTCTGCAAATCTTCCCCTTGCGCGGCCTCGTCTCCGAGAACTGGCACGAGCTGTCCTGGCCGATGCGGATCGTCGACTATTTCTGGCATCTCGTGTTGCCGATGTTCGCCATGGCGCTGTCGGCCTTCGCCACCACCACCTTCCTCACCAAGAACTCGTTCCTTGAGGAGATCAGGAAGCAATATGTGATGACGGCGCGCGCCAAGGGCCTGACCGAGAGCAAGGTGCTTTACGGTCATGTGTTCCGCAACGCCATGCTCATCGTCATCGCCGGCTTCCCCGGCGCGTTCATCGGCGCGTTCTTTGCCGGATCGCTTCTGATCGAGACGATCTTCTCGCTTGAAGGTCTCGGCCTGCTCGGGTTTGAATCGGTGGTGAACCGCGACTATCCCGTGGTTTTCGCCACGGTCTATATGTTCTCGCTGCTGGGCCTCGTCATCAATCTCATTTCCGACCTCACCTACACCTGGGTCGATCCGCGCATCGATTTCGAGACGCGCGAGGTCTAGTCGAGATGGACGCGCCAATCGACACCACGATCACAGAGGAGATCGCCGCTCAAGGCGTCCCTACGCCGCGGCCGTGGCTCTCGGCGCTGCAGCGGCGGCGCTTCGAGGTGTTCAGGGCCAACCGGCGTGGCTACTGGTCGCTGTGGATCTTCCTGATCGTCTTCGTCATCAGCCTGTTCGCCGAGTTCATTTGCAATGACAAGCCGATCCTAGTGAAATATGAGGACCATTATTATTGGCCGATCTTCAAGTCCTACCCGGAAACGGCCTTCGGCGGCGTGTTCGAGACCGAAGCCGTTTATCGCGATCCCGCCGTCAAGCAGATGATCAAGGACGGCAACGGCTGGGCGATCTGGCCGCCCATCCGCTTCTCCTACGACACGCAAAACAAGACGCCGCCGATGGCATTTCCGGTGAAGCCGACCTGGATGCTCACCGAGGAGGACTGCAAGCTCGCGGTCGAGCGCGGCTTCCATCCTTGCAATGCCGATCTCGAATGGAACTGGCTCGGCACCGACGACCAGGGGCGCGACGTCGTCGCCCGCGTCATCTACGGCTTCCGCATCTCGGTCCTGTTCGGCCTCGTGCTGACCATTTTCTCCTCGATCGTCGGCGTGGCGGCAGGCGCAGTGCAGGGCTATTTCGGCGGCTGGACCGACCTCCTGTTCCAACGCTTCATCGAGATCTGGACCAGCATCCCGCAGCTCTACCTGCTCATCATCGTGGCGGCGGTGATCGAACCGAATTTCTGGATCCTGCTCGGCATCTTGCTTGCCTTCTCTTGGGTGGCGCTGGTCGGGGTGGTCCGCGCTGAGTTTTTGCGGGCGAGGAACTTCGAATATGTCACCGCAGCGCGTGCACTCGGGCTCTCCAACGTCAGGATCATCTTCAAGCACCTTCTGCCGAACGCCATGGTGGCAACGCTGACCTTCATGCCGTTCATCCTCAACGGCTCGATCACCACGCTGACCTCGCTCGACTTCCTCGGCTTCGGCCTGCCGCCAGGATCGCCATCGCTCGGCGAGCTTCTGGCGCAGGGCAAGGACAATCTCCAGGCGCCGTGGCTCGGCCTCACCGCGTTCTTCGTCATCGCAATGATGCTTTCGCTCCTCATCTTCGTGGGCGAGGCGGTGCGCGACGCGCTCGATCCGCGCAAGACCTTGGGGTGACAAGTGATGCACGGCTCGCACTCGCACGGTCACGATTATTCAGGGCATAGCCATGCTGGCCATGCCCATAAGGGTTCTGTGCACAGCGCCGCGACCGACGCCAACAACGAATGGCGCATGGGGCTCGCTGCGCTCATCACCGGTCTTTTCATGTTCGCCGAAGTTGCCGGCGGCATTGCTGCCGGCTCTCTCGCCCTCCTCGCCGACGCCGGCCACATGCTAACCGACTTCGCATCGCTATCGCTCGCCTGGTTCGGCTTCAGGCTGTCGCGGCGCCCAGCAGACTGGCGGCGCACCTACGGCTTCGATCGCTTCCAGGTGCTTGTCGCCTTCGCCAACGGACTTGCTCTGTTCGCCATCGCCGGCTGGATCGTCTACGAGGCGGCGATGCGGCTGATGACCACGCCGCAAGTGTCAGGCGGCATCATGGTCGTCGTTGCGGTGCTCGGTCTCCTGGTCAATTTCGCCGCATTCTTTCTGCTGCGGG
>JBLMXO010000166.1:0-2718 GCA_050257815.1 Actinomycetota bacterium | reverse complement strand
CTCATCGGCACCACCAATCTCGATGCCGAGCGCCCGGTGATCTGGGACATGGGCGCAATCGCATCGAGCGGGAGCCCCGATGCACTCGAACTGTTCCGCACAGTCCTTCTCTCCTCGGCGGCGATCCCTGCCGTGTTCCCGCCGGGTTTCATCAAGGTCGCTGCCGACGGCGGAACCTATGAGGAGATGCACGTTGATGGCGGTGCGACGCGCGAGGTGTTTCTCGTGCCCACGCAGTTCATGGCGAGTCGCGTCGATGCGCGGCTCGGGATCAATCCCGTGCGCCGCGCCTATATCATCCGCAATGGGCATGTCTCCCCCGAGTACAAGCCGGTTAAGGCGAGGACGCTTTCGATCGCCGGCCGCGCGGTGTCGAGCTTGATCAAGAGCCAGGGGGTCGGCGACCTTTACGAGCTCTTCGTCTTCGCCAAGAAGAACAATATCGACTATAACCTCGCCTACATACCAGGCGACTTCCTCGACACCAGCACGCAGTCCTTCGACCCCGTTTATATGTCGAAGCTCTACGATCTCGGGTACAGCCTGGCGCAGAGAGGCTATCCTTGGAAGAAGACCCCGCCGCGGCTCGTGGCACAGTAATTGATAGAGCCCTAGCGGCAGCTTGAGCCTCGCGTCATCCTCCCGTACATAGTCGCTGAAACGGATCTCTTGGGAGTGAAGCACATGAATTTGGTCGAGTTGAACCAGGTCGCGAACGCCATGGTGGCGCCCGGGCGGGGCGTCCTTGCCGCTGATGAATCGGCCGGCACCGTCAAGAAGCGCTTCGAGGTCATCGGTGTCGAGTGTACCGAGGAGAACCGGCGCGATTATCGTGAGCTTTTGTTCCGCTCGAAGGGCATGGCGAATATCTCCGGCGTGATCTTGTTCGACGAGACCATCCGCCAAAAGGCCAAGGACGGCACACTGCTCGCCCGTGTCATCGAGCAGGCCGGGTCGCTCCCAGGCATCAAGGTGGACAAGGGCACGAAACCGCTGCCGTTCCATCCGGGAGAGGTGATCACCGAGGGTCTCGACGGCTTGCGCGAGCGGCTGATCGAATATCGCGGGCTCGGCGCCAAATTCTGCAAATGGCGCGCGGTGATCAATATCGGACCGGGAATTCCGAGCTATTACTGCATCAGGGCCAACGCGGCCACGCTGGCCCGCTATGCAGCTCTGTGCCAAGACGATGGGCTCGTGCCCATCGTTGAGCCCGAGGTGCTCATGGACGGCGACCACGATATTGATCGCTGCTTCGAGGTGACCGAGAAGACGTTGAAGACAGTGTTTCAGGAACTCTACCTGGCGCGCGTGAAGCTCGAGGGGATGGTGCTCAAGCCGAACATGGTGGTGCCGGGCAAGAAATGCACAAAGCAGGCTCCGGTCAGCGAGGTTGCCGAGAAGACGTTGCGGGTGTTGAAGGAATGCGTGCCGGTCGCGGTGCCTGGGATCGCGTTCCTCTCAGGCGGCCAGTCGGATCTCGACGCCACTGCCCGGCTCGATGCCATGAACCGCATGGGCGGCGGGCCGTGGAACATCACCTTCTCCTATAGCCGCGCGCTCCAGGCGGCGCCGCAAAAGGCGTGGTCGGGCAAGGCGGAAAATGCTGCCGCAGCGCAAGCCGTGTTCACGCACCGTGCGGCGATGAATGGGCTTGCGTCGATGGGCAAATGGTCGGCCGATCTCGAAAAGCAAGCCGCCTAGCCTTAATGGTCGTGCGAAGAGCCGGCTTCTTTTGAGCCACGTCAAGGTCAGGCAGGGGGCCCGGCGCCTATTGGTCGTGCATGGAACCGAACGAAACCTCGAACGAATCCTCAGATGAGCTAACCGTCTCTCCCGAGACAGCGTTCTATATTATCGTCAAGGCACGCGAGTTCGACGAGCAGGTCGAGCCCACCGATCCCGATTCAGGCTCGAACCCGAGCGACGACCGGGAGGTCGATGTGCTCGAGGAGGAGGGCGACGACCCGATCGAGCAGGAGCTCGCTTCTGCGCTCGAGCCGCTCAACATCGACGAGCAACTCGATCTGATCGCGCTGATGTGGCTCGGCCGAGGGGACTTTTCGTCCTTTGCCGAGGCGCGCAAGGAGGCGAGTGATATGCGCGAGAAGCATATCCCGAGCTATCTAATTGGAACGCCCAAGCTTGGCGACTATCTGGAAGAGGGGCTGGCGCAGCTCGGCATCTCGCTCGAGGATTTCGAGAAGAACCGCCTCTAAGACTTGTGGCGATCGGTCACGATGGCCTCGATGAGGCGCGTGAGGTCGGCGCTCGCGGCGTGATTCTGGACCTCGGCGCCCACCTCGGTAAATCCGCGCTCGGCCTGGATGAACTCAGCGTGGAACGCGGCGAGGTCAATTTCTTCGTCCTCGCTAGGGACCGGCTCGTCATCAGGCATGCGGGGACCGATATCATCAGTCACGCGGATGCGTAAGGCCCAGCGTCCCGGCTCTTTGCGTGGCATAACTTCCAATAGTCCGGTCTCGTTGATTTCGCTAAGCTCTTCGCTTTCCTCGTCGCCCAATCGGCCTTCTTCCCCAGGTGTCAACTCTACGCGCTCATAAGAGCGCGTCGCGCTGACGAGCAAGTCGAAAGTGTTGATGCGCTCGTCGGCTAGCAGCCAGCGAACGATCTGTTTGGCGTCGACGTCGACGGTAACGGGTTCCACCCTCGCGCTCCTTCTGGCTCACGGAATCACTTCGAGCTCATTCACCACAT
>JBLMXO010000165.1:0-3143 GCA_050257815.1 Actinomycetota bacterium | reverse complement strand
GAAGCGATTTTGCCAATCAGCCTTTCGCCTACGATCCGGTCCGGCAGCCTGGGCTGTTCGACGGCGTGATCTTCAAGCGCATCATCGCCTTCATCATCGACGCCATCATCATCACGCTGCTGACGGTAGCAGCCTATGTGGCCGTGGCGCTGCTCGGCATCATCACCCTCGGCCTTGCCTGGCTTCTGTTCGGCCTTGTCTTCCCCGCCGTAGGCCTCGGCTATAACGCCGTGACCATTGGCGGCAAGAATTCGGCGACGCTCGGCCAGCGCATGATGGGGCTCGAGGTGCGCATGTGGTACGGCGGCAAGGTGACGCCGCTCGTTGCGGCTTTCCATGCGCTCCTGTTCTGGTTCTCGTTGGTGATCTTCTGCCCGATCCTGCTCTGGGCGTTGTTCGATTCACGCAAGCGCTGCCTGCACGACATCTTCGCGGGCGTGCTGTTCATCAACCGGCCCTAGGGCGTCATCAGCCGGCCGCCATTGCGGAATTATTCTAAACTTTGTGCCGTGCTTTGGGGGCCAAGGGGCTCTTCGAGCGGATTGCGCGGATCGGCTTTGATCCACTAAGCTTGCGGCAAACGGGTTCGGATTCGTCGGCCGGTTGAACGTGACAGAGCACAAGAGCAACTTTCCGGAATTCTACATTACTGCGCCGCAGCCCTGCCCCTATTTGCCCGGCCGGCTCGAACGGAAGCTGTTCACCCACCTCACCCGGGACAAGCCGCGTTTTCTCATCGACAATCTGCTCAAAGGCGGTTTCCGGCGGAGCCAGAACATCGCCTATATGCCCTATTGCGATTCCTGCTCGGCCTGCGTTCCGGTGCGCATTCTGGTCGATCAGTTCGAACCGAGGCGATCGCTGAGACGCATCGCCCGGGTCAACCGCGACCTCGTGGCAAACCGCATGACGCCGGCGCCGAGCTCGGAGCAATATTCGCTGTTTCGCTCCTATATCGATGCGCGCCACGCCGATGGCGGCATGGCTGAGATGTCGGTGCTCGATTACTCGCTCATGGTCGAGGACAGCGTGGTCGAGACCTTCGTCACCGAATATCGCATCAAGCCGGACCCGCAAGGCGATGGCTCATCGCCGCTCGTCGGCGTCGCTCTCTGCGATCGCTTAAGCGACGGCGTCTCCATGGTCTACAGCTTCTACGACCCGGAGCAGAAACATCGCAGCCTCGGCACCTACATGATCCTCGATCATGTCGCGTTCGCGCGGAGCCAAGGCCAGCCCTTCGTCTATCTCGGCTATTGGATCGAGGGTTCGCGCAAGATGCGCTACAAGAACCGCTTCGAGCCGCAGGAGCGCCTCACCTCCAAGGGTTGGGTGC
This sequence comes from Actinomycetota bacterium, assembly GCA_050257815.1. GTDB lineage: Bacteria > Pseudomonadota > Alphaproteobacteria > Rhizobiales > Methyloligellaceae > Methyloceanibacter. The sequence goes on along the minus strand of JBLMXO010000165.1, from coordinate 1,807 downwards.
GCACCGAAATCTGAAGCCTCGCTTAGAAACGCGGGCCGAAGGAATTCGACTTGGGGAAGCCCCGAGGCGGCAGGCGGCCAGCTTGGGCCCGTTCGCCCCACCAATCTTTCAGCTCCGCTGCCGAAAGGGTGAAGCTCCGCATGGCTGAGTCGAGATAGGTCAACCCATCCTTCTTGGTGAAGGTCTTAACGTCGGCGAGCCCGCCATCCTTGTAGCGCTGGAGCCTGACACCCTTGCCGCGCGGCATCTCCGGCAATTGGTTCAGCGGAAATAGAAGTAGCTTCCTGTTATCGCCGATCACAGCGATGCTATCTCCTGCGGCCGGCGCGCAGACCACGGCCTCAGTGCCTGCCGGCACGTTCAACACCTGCTTGCCTTTGCGCGTCTGAGCGAGCACCTCGTCCTCCGGCACGATGAAGCCATGGCCGCTCGTCGCCGCCACGATCAGCTTCCGCCCGGGCTCGTGCACGAAGAGCTCGACGGCGTCTGCTGCCTCCTCGATGTCGATCATGAGGCGGAAGGGCTCGCCGTGTCCCCTGCCCCCCGGCAGCTTGTCGGCGCTTAGCGAATAGAAGCGGCCGTTAGTGCAGAACAGCAGCAGAGTGTCGGTGGTCTGCGCCTTGACCGCACGCTTCAGCCTGTCGCCCTCCTTGAAGGCCAGACTGTCGGTCTCGACCTGATGGCCCTTGATGGCGCGGATCCATCCCTTCTCGGAGAGAACGATGGTCACCGGCTCTTTTTCGATCATGGCTTCGGCGAGCTCGGTCTCGACGCCCTCAGGCGCCTCGGCGAAGCTCGTGCGCCGCTTGCCGATCTCGGTCTTTTGGCCAAACTGATCTTTCAGCGCCTTGATCTCGTCGGCGATCTTCTTCCACTGTTTCTCGTCGGAGCCGAGCAGCGCCTTCAGCTCTTTCCGCTCGCGTGTCAGGCTTTCGTGCTCGCGCTTGATCTCCATCTCCTCGAGCTTGCGCAAAGAACGGAGCCGCATATTGAGGATCGCTTCCGCCTGCACCTCGGTCAGCTTGAACGCCTTCATCAGCGCGGGTTTGGGCTCGTCCTTCTCGCGGATGATTTTGATAACCTTGTCGATGTTGAGATAGACGATGAGGTAGCCGTCGAGCACCTCGAGACGATGGTCGATCTTGGCGAGGCGGAATTTCGAGCGGCGGACGAGGACGACCTGGCGATGGTCGAGCCATTCGCGCAAGACCTGGCGCAAGCCCAGCACGTTCGGCACTTGGCCGCGGCTCAACACGTTCATGTTGAGCGGCACGCGCGTCTCGAGCTCGGTCAGCTTGAACATCTGCTCCATGAGAAGCGTCGCATCGACGGTGCGGCTCTTGGGCTCGAGCACCAGCCTCACCTCCTCGGTCGACTCGTCACGGATGTCGGCGAGCAGCGGCAGCTTCTTCGCCTGAAGCAACTCAGCGATGCGAGCGACGAGGCGCGCTTTCGGGATCTGATAGGGGATCTCGGTGACGATGATCTGATAGGTGCCGCGTCCGGTGTCCTCGGTGGTCCAGCGCGCGCGCAAGCGGAAGCTGCCCCGGCCCGTCTTGTAGGCCTGCACGATTTGCCCGCGCGGCTCGACGATCACCCCTCCGGTCGGAAGATCAGGGCCCGGCACAAGCTCGACCAGCTTGTCGGCGGTGGCATTCGGAAACTTGATGAGGTGGAGCGCCGCGTCGCACAGCTCGCCGGCATTGTGCGGCGGGATGTTGGTGGCCATGCCGACGGCGATGCCCGAGGCGCCATTGGCGAGCAAATTGGGGAAATTGGCAGGAAGCACCGACGGCTCCTGCTCGCG
>JBLMXO010000164.1:0-10910 GCA_050257815.1 Actinomycetota bacterium | reverse complement strand
GGGCTAAGAACAAGGACATCATGATCAAGCACTTTGAGGCGCTCGACCAGATGTACTATCAGCGCAAATAGGCTTGCTCCTCCCGGCGCGTCGTCGTGATTTGATTTGAGGATTGCCGCGGCCCGCGCCAGCCTAGTGGCACCTTGCGCGGCCAAGGCCGGGCGGATCGCGGAGCTGTACGATGACGCTTGAGCTTTTCTTTCAGACCGTCGTCAACGCGACCTATGCCGCGAGCTACATGGCGCTCATCGCCGTAGGGCTGGTGCTGATCTTCGGCGTGATGGGCGTGGTCAACTTCGCTCATGGCGAGCTTTATATGGCTGGAGCGTATACCGTCGTCGCGCTCTATTCCGGATTCGGCTTGCCGTTCTTCTTCGCCGTCGCCGTGGGGCTCATTTTTGTCGGCCTTCTCGGCTTGCTCATGGAATATGCCCTGTTCAGGCCGCTACGCGACAACCCGCTTGGCGGCCTGATTGCCTCGATCGGATTTCTCCTCATCCTGCAGACGATTGCCGTGCTCGGCTTTGGCGTCCGCATGAAGGACGTTCTGCCGCCGGCGCGGAAATCGATCACCTTCCCCTATGGTGCGGTGCTGACCTACGAGCGGCTCTACGTGATCCTCGCCGCGGTTATCTTGCTGTCTGCGCTGTGGATCTTCCTACGCAAGAGCAAGTTCGGCTGGGCCTTGCGCGCATGCTCGCAGGACCGCGAGGCGGCCGCCTTGCAAGGCATCTCCATCAACAACACGGCGCGGCTTGCGATGTTCATCGGCGCGGCGCTCGCCGGCGTCGCCGGCGCGCTCACCGCTCCGCTCGTCTCGCCGACCCCCTATATGGGCCACCCCGTCATCATCACCGCCTTCATCATCATCATCGTCGGCGGCATCGGGTCGCTGGAGGGCGCGGTGCTTGCGGCCATCCTCTATGGTTTCGTCAGCACCTTCGTCACCACCATCTATGATGGGACGCTCGCCAACATCGTCGGTCTGCTGCTGATGCTGGTCGTTTTGATCGTGAAGCCGACCGGACTTTTCGGAGCAAAAGAACGTGCCTGAGCGCGGAATCGCCAGCCATTTGCCTTGGGTGCTCGGCGCCATCCTGCTCGTGGTTGTGCTGATCGTGCTGCCGCATCTCCTCACGCTGTCGCAGCAGGAGATCCTCGTTCTGCTGGTGATCAACGTGCTGCTTGTTTCGAGCTATCGGCTGCTGACATTGACCGGCGAATGGTCGCTTGCTCATGTCGTCATCATGGGCGTGGGCGCCTATGCCTCGGCACTCATCTCCAAGGAGCTGTCCGTCCCCGTGCCGCTCTCCATGCTGGTTGGTGCCTCGATCGCGGCCTTCATCGCTTTTCTGTTGAGCTTTCCTCTGTTCCGCATGAAGGGGTTCTACTTCCTCATTGGCTCGTTCGCGGCGGGCGAGATCATCCGCCTGTTGTGGAAGTGGACGAACCTGACCTGGCTGTTCGGCGGACCTAAGGGCATCAAGCTCATCCCGCCGGTCCCCAACATCGAAGCCCTCGGCGTCGATTTCTACGATCCCGTCGACTATTACTATCTCTGCCTCATCGTGGTGACGATCTGTCTCGTCATCCTCTATCGCGTCGAGCGCTCGCGCATCGGGCTGACCTTCCATGCGATCCATTGGCAGGACAAGCTCGCCGAGTCGGTCGGCGTCAACACTTTCCGCTATCGCACGATGGCCTTCGTCATCTCCTCGTTCTTCGCCGGTCTCGCCGGCGCGCTCTATGCCCATTACATCGGCACGGTGGCGCCCAACCGCTTCGACGTGGAGGAGATGGTCTATGTCGTGATCTGGGCCATCGTCGGTGGGACGGCGACGTTCTATGGGCCGATCATCGGCGTCGTCGTCCTCACCATCTTGAACGAAGTAATCTTGCGCGCGCTCGGCGTCGATCAAATGCGGCCGATGCTCTATGGCTTAGTCCTGATTCTCTTCATCTTGTTCTTGCCCCACGGGCTCGAGAGCCTGGTGCCCAAGATCAAGCTCTGGTTCGCCAGAAAAGCGCCGAAGTCCGCAGCCTCGGAGCGGCCGGCGGCCGAGGCCGAGCAGCCGGCCGAATGACTTAAGCGTCGGAGACCGTAGGCGCGAGCAGCAAGTAGGTTGCGGCCATCAGCTTTCGCGTGTCGTTGAGCATGGCGGGGCGCTGGCGCCGCCAGCGCGCCACAGCGTCGGCCGAAACTGTGGCGATCGCCGATGCCGATGGGCTCAACGCTTCGATCCGTAGCTTTGCCTCCGCCGTCATCTCCCGCCACCGCTCCTGCCACCTGGCGCGATAGGTATCGCGATGGCGGAGCTCCATGCGCAGATGGAAGAGGGAGCTCCTTGCCATGCGCGGCGCGTCCATGCGCGCGATCCACGGTCCTGCGCCGCGCCACACGTCGAGCGCGTCGCGAAACAAGGATGCGGTGCCTTCGCTCAGGCCAGCGAGGTTCAGGCAAAGACCGTAATTGGCGAGGCTCGTGCCGAGGCGAGGATCGATCGCCTCGAATGCGGCCCGCGCCATCTGCAGGCATTCGCCAGCCTTGCTCCTGGCGATTCCGGCATCCTGCCCGGCCACCGCTTCGGCCGTCTCTTCCGCCAATCGTTCGAAGGCAAGGTCGCTGTCGCTCCAACCCGCCTCGAGAAGCTCCTGTGTGGTCCAGCTCTCAGCCGCCAAGATAGGCGCGCCTCACATGCTCGTTGTCATGCAGCTCATGTGCCGATCCCTTGAGCGCGACCCGTCCCGTCTCCAGCACATAAGCGAAGCGCGCGAGTCTCAACGCAAGCTCGGCGTTCTGCTCGACCAGCACCACCGTCACGCCGCGCGCGACGATCTCGCGAATGATGGCCGCGATTTCCTGCACCAGCACCGGCGAGAGACCCGTCGTTGGCTCGTCGAGCACGAGCATCTTCGGTTTCGACATGAGCGCGCGGCCCATGGCGAGCATCTGCTGCTCGCCGCCTGACAGCGACCGTGCCCATTGCTTGCGCCGCTCCTTGAGCCGCGGGAAGTGATGGAACACCTCCTCGAGATCCTCCTCGATTCCCGCGCGATCGGAGCGCAAGAAGGCGCCGGTGCGCAAATTTTCTTCGACGGTGAGGTTGGGAAACACGCGGCGGCCTTCCGGCACATGCGCGATGCCGAGCGCCACGGTCTCCTCGGGCGGCAGTCCATCGATGCGCTTGCCCGCGAACACGATCTCGCCGCGGCTGATTCTGACCAGACCGGAAATCGAGCGCAGCGTCGTGCTCTTGCCCGCGCCGTTGGCGCCGATGATGGTGACGATGTCGCCTTCGGGCACCTCCATGTCGATGCCCTTTAGCGCCGCCACCTTTTGGTAGTGGACGTGGACGTTGTTGATCTCAAGCAGCATCGATTGCGGTTCCGAGATAGGCTTCGATCACGGCGGGATTGGTGCGAACTTCGCTCGGCGTTCCTTCCGCCAGCCGCTCGCCGAAATTCATCACGGTGATGATCTCGCACAGGCCCATCACCGCCTGCATGTCATGCTCGATCAGCATGATGGTCACGCCTTGCTCGTCGCGCAGTCGCCGCACGAGAGCAGCCATGTGCCGCGTCTCTTCCGCATTCATGCCGGTGAAGGGCTCGTCGAGCATCATCAGCTTGGGCTCTGCTGCGAGCGCAACCGCCATGCCGAGCGCGCGCTGGTGTCCGTGCGGCAGATTGGAGGTAAGCTCGTCGGCCTGGTCGTGCAGGCCGAAGAAATCGAGAATCTCGCGCGCCTTAGCATCGGCCGCCTCGGTCACGGCGCGATCGCTGCCGAGAACGCGCTTGACCACATTGGCCTTCGCCATGCGATGGCACCCCAACCGGACATTGTCGAGCACGCTGAGCTGATGGAACAAGGTCGTGCCCTGAAAGGTGCGCACGAGCCCGAGATCGGCGAGAGCGCTCGTCTGCCAACCCGAAATGTCCTTGCCGAGATAGACGACCTTGCCGCTCGAAGGCGCATAGAAGCCGCTGATGACGTTGAAGGTCGTGGTCTTGCCGGCGCCGTTAGGGCCGATCAGCCCGTGGATCGTGCCGGGATAGACCTCGAGGCTGAAATCGTTGACGGCGACGATGCCGCCAAAGACCCTGACCAGATCACGAACCTGGAGAATGGGCTGGTCGCTGGATTGCTGCGCGCTCGACATCACCAAAACGAAGACATCGTGGTCGGAGGATGAGCGACAATCTTCCATATTTCATGCCTCGCATGCATCTCTAATTTTCCGATCCGTCATAACCGCTGGGCCCAAAGCGGGCCGATGGCGCGTGCGGCGTTGACGAAGACGCAGGATGTGGCATCGTGTGGTCGAGGCGTTGCGTGCAGCAAGCCGAGGTCGACCATGACGGAAGAGATCGTCAAGAGCACTTGCCCGCGTGATTGCTACGATGCTTGCGGGCTTGCCGTTTATCGCGAAGACGGCGTCATCACCAAAGTCCTTGGCGATCCGAGTCACGCCATCTCGCGCGGCAAGCTCTGCGGCAAATGCGCCATTGCCTATAACGGCGCGTGGCGCGATGAGGATCTCCGGCTGAAGCATCCCTTGCGGCGAACCGGTGCGAAAGGCACCGGCACGTTCGTCGCCATCTCCTGGGACGAGGCGCTAGGCGAAATTGCCAAGCGCTTCCGCGCCATCGTCGATGCGGGTGATGCGCGTTCGATCATACATACTCATTATACCGGCACCGTCGGTCTGATCGGCGGCTGGTTCCCCATCCGGCTGTTCAATCGCATGGGCGCGACCGAAGTCGACCCCGACACGGTGTGCAACAAAGCGGGTCACGTTGCGCTCGAGCTTACTTTCGGCAACTCGCTCGAAGGCTTCGACCCGCGCACCGTCAAGGACGCGCGCACGCTAGTGATCTGGGGCGGCAATCCCTCCCATTCGGCGCCGCATCAGGACAAAGTATTCGTTCGCGCAGCGTCCGAGGCCGGGACCAGGATTATCGTCGTCGATCCCATCGGACATGAGACCGCGACCTCCGCCGACATCCACCTCAAGCTTCTGCCAGGTACCGACGCTGCGCTCGCCTTCGCCTTGCTCCGCGTAATGCGAGCAAAGGGATTAGTCAATCAGGCCTTCATCGATGCGCATGTGCTTGGCGCCGATGAGCTCGAGGCTGCGATTGACGCCATGCCGCCCGAGAAGGCGGCCGAGCTTTGCGGCGTCCCTGTCGAGATGATCGAGGAAGCGGCAATCGCCTATGCGACCGGGCCTTCACTACTCTGGCTCGGCCAAGGCGGACAGCGCCAACGCCAAGGCGGCAACGTGTTCCGCGCTTTGGCCGCGCTTGTCGCCTTCTCCGGCAATCTCGGCAAGCCGGGCGCGGGCTTTCTTTATATGAATGGCACCGGCGGGCGCGGCATCGACGGCGCCATGCTGACCATGCCGGAGCTCGCCCGCGATGGCACCAGGTCGATCAGTCATATGGACCTTGCCGCGACGCTCGAAGATCCCGCTCGCGCCAAGGCCCTCGTCAACTGGAACAACAACCCTGCGGCGTCGTCGCCGGAGCAGGGGAGACTGCGCAGAGCGCTCACGCGCGAGGATTTGTTCCACGTCGCGGTCGACCTCTTCCACACCGACACCACCGCCTATGCTGACGTCGTTCTCCCGGCTGCGAGCTTCCTCGAATGCAATGATCTCGTGCTTCCTTATTTCGACCTCACTCTCTCGGCGCAAGTGAAGACGTGCGAGCCTTTCGGTGAAGCGCTCTCCAACCACGAGATCTTCCGCCGGCTCGCGCGTGCCATGGGCTATAACGATCCTGGCCTGTTCGAAAGCGAGGCCGAGATCATCGATCACCTTCTCGCCGCGACATCCTACAAAGGCAGCTTCGCCGATCTGGCCAAGGTCGGCACGGTCGCGCTGTTCGCCGAGCCGGTCATGCAGTTCGGAGATCTCAAATTTGCCACACCCTCCGCGCGCATCGAGCTTGCGAGCGACAAGGCCGTCGAGCTCGGGTTGCCGCGCGCTCCGACGCCTCACGCCGACGCGCGGCCTCTGCCGGGGCATTTGCGCATCATCTCGCCGGCCTCGGAGTGGCAGATGAATTCGAGCTATGGCAACGATCCCGTCATCCGCAAACGGCTCGGACCGCCCACCGTCACGCTCCATCCCGACGATGCGGCAGCCGGCGGTTTGCGCGAGGGCGACATGGTCGTCCTCATCAACGATGTCGGCCGCTTGCCGCTCGCGGTGACGATCTCCGAAATAGCTCAGCCCGGTGTCGGCATCGTCTATAAGGGACGCTGGCCGAGCGCATCGGCATCCGATGCCAACGTCAATGCGTTGGTGCTCGGGCGGAAGAGCGACCTCGCCGAAAGCACTACCGTGCACTCGACCGAAGTTCGTCTCGAGCGGGCTGAAGCCGCCGCGTGACGGCTGAGCGCCGCGATCACTCCTGGTTGTGCTGGCCAACACCTCGCCGCCAAAGCCTGGCCTCGTCTTCGATGGCACAGGCGCTGGCGCCATCGAGGTCGAGATTTGGGAAATGGAGGAGGCGTCGTTCGGCTCCTTCGTCGCCGCGATTCCCGCGCCGCTTGGCATCGGCACGGTGACGCTCGCGATGGCCGCAACGTCAAGAGCTTCCTGTGCGAGGCTTACGCAACCAAGGACGCCGAAGACATTACCGCCTTCGGTGGTTGGCGCGCGTGGCTTGCGCACTTTCCCGGCGAGCGGAAAAGCCGAACGGTCTAGACTCTGCCAAGCAGCACGAGAATCAGCACCACCACCAGCACCGTGCCGAGAATACCGGCGGGAGCGGGTCCCCAGGCGGCGCTATAGGGCCAGCTGGGCAGTGCACCAATCAAGAGCAGAACGAGAATGATGAGCAGAATCGTTCCGAGCATCGCGAGCCTCCGAGGTTGGGCGTGTCTGTGAAGTGCGTAAGGACATAACGCGCAAAACCTCGTCGAGTTTCACCCCCGCGACATAGGAACAATCATGCGCGCTTTTCGTTCGCTCATCTCCTGCAACCTGCAGGCAACCTCAATCCCCCCGGAGGACCCCCTATGAAGAAACTCATCCCTTGCACCGCACTTGCGCTTCTTTTGGCGACCGGTTCGGCCTTCGCCGCCGACACCGCGGCCACGCCCGGCATGACCATGACGCCGCCAGAGCAGATGGCCCCCGCGCGCACGACCGACATAATGGCGAATTTGCCCGGCGGCGCGCTTCCCATCAGCGACTACTACAATCAGACGGTATACGATAACCGCGACAACAAGATCGGCGACGTGAACGACCTGCTGCTCGACAAGGACGGCAAGATCAACGCCGTGATCATCGGCGTCGGCGGCTTTCTCGGCGTCGGCGAGAAGAACGTGGCCGTGCCCTTCTCATCGCTGAAGGTTGCGGAGAAGGATGGCAGCCGCTACCTGGTGCTCGAGGCCACCAAGGAGGCGCTACAGAGCGCCCCTGGTTACGTCTACGACAGCAGCAAGAAAGTGTGGATGCCTGCCACTAAGCAGGGCTAGCCTCTTGTACGAGTGAGTCGAGCGGGCCGGGCACGCTCCCGGCTCGCACTTCGCTGCGCCTCACCGATCGCATTGCGGCGCCGGCGGGATAGCCGTCGATTGCTCGCCGAGCTCGGGAAAGTCTCGCGGCAGTGCCGCCAAGAGCGCCCGCATGTCGTTGTAGCGCGAGGGATGGTCGGCCGCGCCGAGCACCACGGCAACGATCGTTTGTCCGTTGGGCGCACGCCATCCCACCACGAGATTATAGATGTTCTTGCTGAAATAGGACCCGGTCTTGGCGCCGAGGACGTTCTCCTCGCCGAGCATCTCGATCGTGCTGTTGATGGTCACGCTGCGCGCCTGCGGGCCGTCGACGTCAAACGTCCGGCGCGCGCATTGCCAGAATGGCAGCAATCTCTCGTCGCGAAACACGGTGCTGCCGATGGCGCCGATGTCGCGCGCGGTCGAGACGTTCGTCGCCGAGATGCCGTAGGGATCGGCAAATTGGCTATGCTTCGCCCCTAGCGCCACGGCGGTCGGTTGCATTTCCTGCACGAAGCGCTTGATCCCGTTGCCCTTCTTCTTCTCGGCGGCGAGCAGCTTCCGTCCGGTGAAATCGGCGATGGCGAGAGCCGCGTCGTTGCCCGACACGAGCAGCATGCCGTAGAGCAGATCCCGCAAGCTCCAGACGTCGCCTTTGCGCAAGCCGGCCGTCGCGCCGGGCACGAGATAGGCTTGCGTGACAGTCACCTGATCGGAGAGTTCACCCCCCAGCCGCTGCATCAACACATAGGCGGTGATCAGCTTGGTGATGCTGAGGAGCCGGTACACCTTGTCCGGGTTCTTTGCGTAGAGGACCTGGCCGGTGTCGGCGTTGACCACGAAGACGGACGTCGACGTCACCTCGGGCGGTGCCTTGGGCTGCTGACCCAAAGCGTGGCCTCCGGTCACGATAGCCAACGCCACAGTTGCGACACCCAAAACGGAGCCCGCACTTGCGCGGCGCCGTTGCCTAAAGTGGAGCGTTGGTCGGAACGTCATCGGCGGGTCATAGCCAAAGCGCGCGGGGAACGGAAGCGGACTTATTGCCCGCGGGTGCGACTTGCGGCTCGACCTGGAATTGACAGAATTTACTGTCACGAGGAGGTCACAAGGAGATTTCATTAGGCGCTTGGAATTCGCTATAGATTGGCGAGCCGGTCGACAAGTTTGGGGTCCGCCTAGAGCCATTGATGCGAGAGTCACATGCGATCGGGTCTCCTAATAGTCGCGTTTGGCGCTGCCTGCCTTCTGACCAAGGCCGCTGCCTTTGCCGGGGTCGATCAAGCGACCCCGACCGCCACTGGCGTGTGGCAGCAGGTCGGCGACGACGGCAAGGTTGGTGCGCTGGTGACGATCAGCGAGGAGGAGGGCGTCTATGTTGGGCGGCTCTCGCAGCTCTTCCCTGAGCCCGGCGACGATCCCAACCCAATCTGCACCGAGTGCCCCGGCGACAAGCACAATCAGCCCATACTCGGCCTCGTCTTTATCGAGGGCATGAAGCAATCGGGCCTCGACTATGAGGACGGCACTATTCTCGATCCCGAGAGCGGTAAGACCTATCACGCAAGCATGCATTTGAGCCCGGACGGGACCAAGCTTACGGTGCGCGGTTATATTGGCCTTGAGATCTTCGGTCGGAGCCAGACCTGGAACCGGGTGCAATGATCCGGGCGGACGCCTGCCAATCAGCGGCTCAAATTCAATTCAAGACCTGCTAAACCGAAAAGCCGAAAACAGCGGCTGAAGCAGGTGATGCCAGTGCCGAAAAGTGATTTTGCCTTCGTGACGGGAGCCACCGGCTTCGTCGGATCGGCGGTTGCGCGCGCGCTTCTCGCCGCCGGTATCGGCGTGCGCGCACTCGCCCGCCGTCAGTCGGCAAGGGCCAATCTCGACGGTCTCGCGGTCGAGCCGGTCGAAGGCGACATGCGCGATCCCGCCGCCGTCCGCGCCGGGGTAGAAGGTGCGCGCTATGTCTTCCACGTCGCGGCCGACTATCGGTTGTGGGCTCCCGATCCTGACGAGATCATGCGCGCCAATGTCGAGGGAACGCGTGTGGTGATGGAGACGGCTGCTGCAAGCGGCGTCGAGCGCATCGTCTATACGTCGAGCGTCGCCACGCTGAAACCGCGTGACGACGGCAAGCCGGCCGACGAGACGAGGCCGCTCACCGAGGGCGAGCCGATCGGCGCCTATAAGAAGAGCAAGGTCGCTGCCGAGCGGCTGGTCTTGGCCATGGTCAAGGACGGACTGCCCGCGGTCATCGTCAATCCGTCCGCGCCGATCGGGCCGCGCGACCGTAGGCCTACGCCGACCGGGCGCCTCATCGTCGAGGCAGCCTCAGGCCGCATCCCGGCCTTTGTCGACACCGGACTCAACATCGTTCATGTCGATGACGTCGCCGCCGGTCATCTCCTGGCGCTGCGCAAAGGGTTGATTGGCGAGCGCTATATTCTCGGCGGCGAGAACATGACCCTCGCCGAGCTTCTTTGTCGCATCGCTCGCCTTGTGGGCCGGACGCCGCCCCGCATCAGCCTGCCGCGCTGGCCGCTTTATCCGGTCGCTTATGTCGCCGAAGCGATCGCCCGGCTCACCAAGCGCGAGCCGCTCGCAACCGTCGATGGGCTCCGCATGTCCGAGTACCTCATGTATTTCACCTCGGCCAAGGCTGAACGCGAGCTTGGCTATCGCCCGCGGCCGGCCGAGGAGGCGATCAGGGATGCGGTCGACTGGTTCCGCGACGCGGGCTACCTGTCGTGATGCTCGCATCGATCATCGCCTCGCTTGCGCTCGCGATATGGATCTATCTTGTGCTGTTACGTGGCGGCTTTTGGCTCGCGCGCGAGCGCGAGGACCGCGACCGGCCGGCGCCCCCCGCTGACGGTGACTGGCCGAGCGTCGTCGCCGTCATTCCGGCACGCAACGAGGCCCTCGCGCTGCCGCGGACTCTCGCGTCACTGTCGGTGCAGGATTATCCAGGCCGCTTATCCATCGTCGTTGTCGATGACGATTCGAGCGACGGCACGGGAGCGGTTGCTCGCTCGCTCGCTGCGACGCTCGACCGCGAGGTGACGGTGCTACAGGGCGAGCCGTTGCCACCCGGCTGGGCGGGCAAAGTCTGGGCCCAGCATCAGGGCATCGCTCATGCCGAGGCGATGGAGCCAGCTCCCGACTATCTGCTCCTCACCGACGCCGACATCGAATACCCACCGGAACTCGTCTGCAGGCTCGTCGCGCGTGCCGAAGCATCACGCACCGTGCTGACCTCTCTCATGGTGAGGCTCAATTGCGAGAGCTTGCCTGAGCGCGCGCTCGTCCCGGCCTTCGTCTACTTCTTCCAGATGCTCTACCCCTTCGCCTGGGTGAACCGGAACGATGCCAAGACCGCCGCCGCCGCCGG
>JBLMXO010000163.1:0-10736 GCA_050257815.1 Actinomycetota bacterium | reverse complement strand
GTCACCTCTCCATCCTTGATGACGAGCGCAAGCTCGCCGCGCTTCAGCGCGAGAGCGTCGTCGCCGAACAGCTTCTTGCGCCAGCCGCGCAAGACGGGTGCATCGGTATCGTCCGAGCGGGCGATCTCTTCGAGTTCGTCGCTGGTCGCGATCAGCTTCGGGGCCACGCCATGCGATCCTGCTCTTGCCTTGAGCAGGACGCGCAACAGATCGACCACGGCCTGAGCCTCGGGCGGCATCGGCTCGCCACGCTCGATCGGAGGGATGGTCTTGGGGTCGCGCTCGAGCCCGCGCGCAACCGCTTCGAGCACGGCACGGCCGCGCATCGAGCGGGCAAAGCCGTTATGCAGTGTGCGTAGAGAGCCGAGGTCCTCTTGCGTGCGCGGCGTCTGGCTGGCGATGTCGTAGAGCGCCTCGTCCTTGAGGATGCGGGCCCGGGGCACGTCTTGCGTCTGCGCCTCGCGCTCGCGCCAAGCGGCAAGCTCCATGAGCACAGCGAGGGCCTTGGGCGTCTTGATGCGCATCTTGAGCCGTCTCCAGGCCTGCTCGGGATGGAGCTCGTAAGTGGCGGGATCGGTCAGCACTGCCATCTCTTCGTTGAGCCAGCTGGCGCGCTCCGACTGATCGAGTTGGGCTTTGAGCTTCGGATAGAGGTCGCGGAGATGGGTGACGTCGCCGATGGCATAGGTGAGTTGGCGCTCGGACAGGGGCCGGCGGCTCCAGTCGGTGAAGCGCGAGGTCTTGTCCAGGTTGCGGTTCAACAGCCGCTTCACCAGCATCGAATAGCTGACCGCCTCGCCGAACCCGCACACCATGGCGGCGACCTGCGTGTCGAAGATGGGGTGCGGGATGACGCTGGCTAAATGGTGGACAATTTCAATGTCTTGGCGGGCCGAATGAAAAACCTTGAGCACCTTCTCGTTGACCATGAGGTCGAAGAGGGGGGTGAGATCAAGACCCGGTGCCAAGCTGTCAATCAACACCTCGGTACCGCCCGCCGCTATCTGTACGAGGCAAAGTTTCGGCCAGAAGGTCTGCTCGCGCATGAACTCGGTATCGACGGCCACATAAGGCGCCTTCGCAAGCAGGACGCAGGCGTCAGCCAACTCTTCGTTACGCGTGATGAGGTTCATGGGGGGCGGATATAGCCCAAGCCGCCGCGCAAGGCCAAGGGCTCCAGGCGCAAATGCGGGGGAAAGCGCGCGCTAATTTGCCCTATCTAAGCGGCCTCGCGTTGCGGTCTTCGGTTGGCCATGTCCTCACCACCTGGGGTCGGGTGGCGTTTACGTCACCAGAACGTTGCGATCAAACCGGTCGCGGCTATCATGTTCTTGAACACGTCTTTGGTGTGATCTGACGGCAGATTCGTCTGTTCCGCCCGAGCGTTGACCGTGTGATCAACAGGCGATAGCTGCAATAGCGATGAGGCCACAGACACGATGGACAGCAGAGCTGCCACTGCCCACGCAGAAAGAGGCAGGCGCGTTTTCACTGGGATAGAGTTTGGGATTTTCAGCATTTCAATCTCCCTCTTCATTTCCCTCGCCGTCAAAACGCGAATTGCCGAGCTTGGTTCCCCATCCCGCGGCGGGCGCTCTAGCGCGGCTTATTTGAAGTGTTGACCTCATCCAGTGTGTTTCGCCTGGGAAGGAAACCAGGATGCCGCCGCCATCGTTCCTTTGGGCGTCTTAGCGTCTCACTCGACATCGATGGAGGAGCCGATGACCCGGTGCTTCGCCTTCCTACTGCTTAGTCTTGCGATTGCAACGCCCGCTGCCGCCGAACCAAAGGGTGGAACCGGTACGACTACGGTCGAGTGCAAGGAGCAATGCCAGAAGCATTGCATGGGCAACGACACACCAACTGAAAGGGCCAATTGCCTCGCGCGAGAGAAATGCGAAGATCGCGCCGCCTGCCCGAAAACCAGCACGCAGTACAACTCGGGCGCTGCCGGACAAAAAGTGAAGGCCCCGGACGCCAAGGCCAACAGCCAATAGCGGCCACGCTGGTGCTTAAGGCTTCTCTGCGAGCGGGTGTTGCTTGACACCTTGAGCGCGGCATGTGCTTTACCGCTCGCCCAGCCTTTTGGACCCGCCATGCATGATTATCGCACCCAGACTTGCGGCGAGCTTCGCCTTTCGGATGTCGGCAAGACCGTCCGCCTGTCGGGCTGGGTGCATCGCTTGCGCGACCACGGCGGACTTCTCTTCATCGATCTCCGCGACCATTACGGCATCACCCAGATCGTGGCCGACCCGAAGTCGCCTGCGTTTGCTCTCGCCGAGACGCTGAAGCCGGAATGGGTGATCCGCGTCGACGGCGAGGTGGTCGCGCGGTCGAAAGACACGATCAATCCGAACCTGCCGACGGGTGAGGTCGAGGTCAGGGCGAAGACGATCGAGGTTCTGTCGGAAGCGAAGGAGCTGCCGCTTCCCGTGTTCGGTGAGCCCGACTATCCGGAGGAGACGCGGCTCAAATACCGCTTCCTCGATTTGAGGCGCGAGAGCCTGCACGCCAATATCATGAAGCGGCAAGACATCATCTGGTCGCTCAGGAAGCGCATGCGCGACGCGGGCTTCTTCGAGTTCCAGACGCCGATTCTGACTGCTTCCAGCCCCGAGGGCGCACGTGATTATCTCGTGCCGAGCCGCGTGCATCCAGGCAAGTTCTACGCGCTGCCGCAGGCGCCGCAGCAGTTCAAGCAGCTCATCATGATCGCGGGCTTCGACCGTTATTTTCAGATTGCGCCCTGCTTCCGCGACGAAGACGCGCGCGCCGATCGATCGCCCGGCGAATTTTATCAACTCGACCTCGAGATGAGCTTCGTCACGCAGGACGACGTGTTCAACACGGTCGAGCCGATCCTGCGCGGTCTGTTCGAGGAGTTCGGCGGCGGCAAACCGGTGACGCAAAAATTCCCGCGCATTCCTTATGCCGAGGCGATGACGAAATACGGCACCGACAAGCCGGATCTGCGTAATCCGATCGAGATGCAGGACGTGACTGAGCATTTCAGGGGCTCGGGCTTCAAGGTGTTCGCCGGCATGCTCGACATGGATCAGAATTGTCGTGTCTGGGCGATCCCGGCAAAGGGCGGCGGCTCGCGCGCTGTCTGCGACCGCATGAATGCCTGGGCGCAGGCCGAAGGGCAGCCCGGTCTTGGCTATATCTTCTTTCGCGAGGGCGAGGGCGCGGGGCCGATCGCCAAGAATATCGGGCCTGAGCGCACCTCGGCGATCCGCACGCAGCTTGGCTTGGCAGACGGTGACGCCGTCTTCTTCGTGGCGGGGCTTCCCGGGGAGATGGCGCCGTTCGCCGGACAGGCTCGCGTCAAGATCGGCAACGAGCTTGGGCTCACCAAGGCCGATCAGTTCGCCTTCTGCTGGATCGTCGATTTCCCCATGTATGAGTGGAACGAGGAAGAGGGGCGGATCGACTTCTCGCACAATCCCTTTTCGATGCCGCAAGGAGGGCTTGAGGCGCTCGAGAGCAAAGATCCGCTCGACATCCTCGCCTATCAATACGATGTCGTCTGCAACGGGGTCGAACTCTCCTCGGGCGCGATCAGGAATCACAAGCCCGAGATCATGGAGAAGGCCTTCGCCATTGCCGGCTATCCGAAAGAGGAGTTGGAGAAGCGCTTCGGCGGCATGCTGCGCGCGCTGCAGTACGGAGCGCCTCCTCACGGCGGCATCGCACCCGGCATCGACCGCATTGTCATGCTGCTTTGCGGGGAGGAGAACCTCCGCCAGGTGGTCATGTTCCCGATGAATCAGCAGGCCGAGGATCTGCTCATGGGAGCCCCGTCTGAGGTCACGCCGAAGCAGCTGAAAGAGCTCCATATCAAGCTCGATATGCCCAAACCGAAAACCTGAACCTAATCAGGCAACTACCTGAAAGTCGGTCCTTTCCTCGAATCGCTCGACCGCAGAGAAGCCGACTGACGCAAGCGGCCTACGCGTCGCATTGCCTTAGCATGGTACCTATGGCTCACTAGGACGGGGCGGTGTGAGAGCCGCCCCAAGTGTCGCCTAAATTGTGGAGTCATTTCTTGGCCTTGGCGTGAGCCGCTGACGCCAGGACATAAGTCCAAGTCGCAAGGTCATAGAGCGGCGGGAGGGACGTTCATGTATTACCGGCTCACCCGTACAGCCGCGCTTGGCGCCTTCACCCTTTTGTTAGGGGGCGCTAGCGAAATGCAAATTGAAACCGCCGCCGCCGCCGAGAAGCTCAACACGGCTGGCTTCATTGCCGCCTGCGCTGCGGACGACAATGTCACGCAGGAACCCGGCTTTGAGGACGGCAAAGTAACGCCCAAAGCCTTCTGCGAGTGCGTGGCCGGCAAGCTCGACGAGAACAAGGCAACGCAAAAAGACGTCGATATGCTGACCAAGATGCACAAGGACGCGATCAGCGATGCCGACGCCGAGGCTTACCCCACCCTCGACGACCTCATGAATGCCAATGAAGGCTATGAGGACGATTGCCGCACCAAGCTTGGTCTGCCCGCAGTCGACGAGGAGGAGCCTCCGATGGAGGAGGACAACACTCCCGACGAGGGCGGTCAGGGCGATGACAGCGGGCCGCCTGACTAAAGCGCGATTTCCTCGCGAAAGGTCTTTCGTTTCCATGCTCTTGAGGCGCCGTGCGGCGTGGGCCGAGCGGCGCCACTATTTTTTGCGATCTTTCTCCTCGCGCCCAACGCGCGCCAGGGTTTAGCGTTAGTCCTGTGACATCGCCGATGGGGATGAGCTCCGGCATCGACCGGCGCCGGACGGAGAGGGAGCGGGGCTCGTTTCCTCAATTGAGCGGAAAGGATCGCGACCATGACTCTGGGCGAGCATGTCTTCCTCTATTGCGAGCGCGGGACGAGCGGCGCTCTACTCGCCGAGCCTATCAACGCCGCGAGCAACGGCGCCTTCGTGCTTGCGGCGCTCGCAGGACTCGCCCTCGTCCTTCTTCGCCCGCGCGAGAGCCGCAGCGCCGACCATTATCTACTGGTCGGGCTCGTCTTGCTGATCGGGCTCGGCAGCCTCGCCTTCCATCTCTACGCGACCACGGGGACCGAGCTTGCCGACGTGCTTCCGATCGGCATCTTCATGCTCGTTTATTTCGGCTTTGCGCTGAATCGCTTCCTCGGCGTCCCCGTCGGTTGGGCGATGCTGCTCGTCATCGGCTTCACCGCGCTGATGGCGGCCAACATGCAGGTGAAATGCTGGGACGGCGGCATCGGCATCCCTGGTCCAGAGGTGCAAGGGGTCAAGCCTTGCCTCAATGGCAGCCTGTTCTACCTGCCGGCGCTCGGCGTCTTGATCGTGGTAGGGCTGCTGCTCGAGGAGAGGCGTCATCGCGCTGCGCCCTATCTCTTATGGGCCGCCGCCATCCTCGCCGTGTCGGTCACGCTTAGGACCCTCGACATGGCGCTGTGCGATAAGGTCGTGATCGAGGGGCGCAAGATCGGCACTCATTTCGCTTGGCATATTCTGAACGCGGTGGCGCTCTTCCTCTTGCTCAGGGCGAGCCTCGAAGATAGTCCCGATGCGGTGAGGGCGATTGCGGCCGGCCCGGTTGAGGCCGAGGATGTGCGGCCGGCTCAGCCCCGAGGCGAGGCAACCGGCGACGACGGCGGTGAGGCTTCGGTTAAGCGTCCGGCGCTCAGTGAGAGAGTTGCTTCTACCGATGGCGCTGCCCAGGAGGAGACCGCACCTCAAGAAGAAGCCGGTGAAGAGGGAGAGAGCAAGACTCTCCTCCCGGCTTAAGGGGATGCTACACGTCCTCTATTAGGCTCAGGCCCCAAAGCGGACGTGGTGGAACTGGTAGACACACAGGACTTAAAATCCTGAGGCCGCAAGGCCGTGAGGGTTCGACTCCCTCCGTCCGCACCAACGGTTCCCGGCGACGATGCGCGTCCCGACGAAATGACGCGCTCCCCTTGTGCGGGGAAATGCGGCGGGGAGGAACAGTCGCGCGTCCCTGGCGTTAGCACACTCTAGGCCACAACGTTCGCTAGAGGAGGAGCCACGATGCCCGACGAACACAAGAACATCGGCGAGGAGTACCAGAGGCTTGGTAAGGATGGCTTTGATGCGATTGTTCGCTCGTTCGCAGAGATGAACAAGGGCTTCCAGGCCATCGGCGCCGAGATGACCAGCTATTCGAAGAAGGCGTTCGACGAGGGCATGCACACCTGGGAGCAGCCTTGGTGTGAGGTCCATCGACGAGGCGGTCGAAATCCAGTCTCAGTACGCCAAGAGAGCGTATGACAACCACGTCGCCGAGGTGACAAAGCTCGGCGAGATGTGTGCCGCTGTCGCACGCAACGCCTCCGCGCCGGTCCAGAAAGCCATCGAGAGAAGGGGCGCCTAGTCCTTGGGGTTGATCTGTCCGCTCCGGCCATTACCTAACGCCTAGCGATGTGACATCCCCCATCGCTTGGCCGCTCTCCCTGTGGCGGCCGGAGAGCGTCGCGCTAGTCCACCGCGTTCGGGGCTCTTTCTTGGAACCTCCGCGGGAACTCCATGTGGCCAGGTAACGTTGAGCGGTAGCCCTGGGTAACCTACCAACTCCAGGGCATCCCTGCGGGCCCGGAGCCATGACCGGGCCCTCCGTGTGATCTATGCCACAGTCATGAGCGGAGCCGCTCGCTACTCTATGCCCGCAGCCAGATGCCGGGGTCTTCGATCAGACCAAGGCGCGGCCTGTGGGGAAGCCTCGAAGCGACACCTCCGGGGCTTCTTCCCTGTCGGTGCGCGCTCCGCGAACCGCGGGTGAATCCTGAGGCCGCAAGGCCGTGAGGGTTCGACTCCCTCCGTCGGCACCAATCAATCCGCGCGTCGCCGCACCCGCGCGAGTGCGGCTCGATCGACGATCTGAAGCTTGGCATATCCGAGATTGATGGACCCAGCTTCGGCGAAGCGGCGCATCACGCGCTTGAGCGTCGGCAGTGAGACGGCCGCAAAACTCGCCAACTCGGACTGAGACACCTCGATCCATCCCTCGTCGTCGCCGCGAGCCTCGACTTCAAGTAGCAGCCGATCGGCAACCCGTTTGTCGGCCGAGGAGATAGCGAGATTGGAGATGATTTGGAACGCAGTGCGGAAGTTCTCGTAGGTCAACGCGTAGAAGTCGCCATAGAGCCGGGGATCTTCCTCCACCAGTCGCGTGAGATCGCGCCCTGGGAGCTGCACCGTGAGCGTGGGCTCGGCGGCATGCACGGAAACGAGCCGGCGTCCTTGCGAGAATATCGCGAGATCGCCGAACCAAAATCCGGTACCGGCCCGATGCACCGTGTAGGTCTCGCCATCGGCGCGGGGGATGGAGATATTCAAAGACCCCGAGATAAGACCGAATACGCCGTTCGGTAGGTCGCCGGCCAAGTAAACGCGTTCGCCTTTTGCAAAGCCGCGAAGCTTCGCGATTGCGCCGAGACGCGCACGCGTTTCCGCAGAACGCTCAGAAAACCACCCCTGAGCCGACAGAACGTCCAGGGCGCTACTCAAATCCATTATTGGCGCATCCATAGCCCCAATCCGGTCATTTGAGCGATTCTGCAATGGCAGCGAAATGTAGCATGGAGCTACCCGGAGGGACTGCAAAAATCCCTCGGGACACATAACAAAAGCGGCGCGCCGAGCCTCGTAATGGGCTGGTAATCGGCGCTGCAGTGAGAGGAGGAGCGTCAATGAAACTTCAAGGCGCGAGACAACCGCTGGTGGGCTTAGCGCTGTCGTTGCCCTTGCTGGCCATGGCGGCGGGCTTGGCCCCGCAACTCGCCGAAGCGGCTGATCCACAAACGTCCAAGCCGAACATTGTCGTGATTTGGGGCGATGATATCGGGTTCTGGAACGTCAGTGCCTACAGCCGTGGCATGATGGGTTACCAGACGCCGAACATCGACCGCATCGCGAACGAGGGCGCGCTATTCACCGACATGTATGCTCAACAATCGTGCACGGCGGGCCGCGCGGCCTTCATTCTCGGGCAGTCTCCGTTTCGCACCGGCCTTCTGACCATCGGCGTGCCCGGTTCGCCACAGGGCATCACCAAGGACCAGCCCACCATTGCTGAATTGTTGAAGCCACTCGGGTACACCAGCGGCCAGTTCGGCAAGAACCATTTGGGTGATCAGGACGAGCATCTGCCGACGAACCACGGCTTCGACGAGTTCTTCGGCAATCTCTATCACTTGAATGCCGAGGAGGAGCCCGAGGGCTACTACTATCCGAAAAATCCAGAGTTTCGGAAGAAGTATGGTCCGCGCGGCGTCATCCACTCATGGGCCAACCCCGACGGGACGCAAAAGATCGAGGACACTGGCCCTTTGACGACCGAGCGAATGCCCACCATCGATCAAGAGATCTACGACGCCGCGATGAAATTCGTCGACGGCGCGGTTGAAAAGAAAAAGCCGTTCTTCCTGTGGTTCAACACGACGCGCATGCACGTCTGGACCCGCCTTAAGAAAGAGTCGGAAGGAAAGACCGGCATTGGCCTCTATCCCGACGGCATGGTCGAGCACGACGCCATGGTCGGCCAAGTGCTCAAGAAGCTCGATGAGCTCGGCATCGCCGACAACACTATCGTCATCTATTCGACTGACAACGGCGCAGAGAAACTCACTTGGCCAGATGGCGGAACGACACCTTTCTTCGGTGAGAAGGGGACCACCTGGGAAGGTGGATTCCGCGTCCCCATGCTCGTGCGCTGGCCTGGCGTGATCAAGCCCGGCACGGTCTATAATTGCATTTTCTCCCAGGAGGACTGGATGCCGACGCTGCTCGCGGCCGCCGGTAACCCGGATGTCGTGAAGCAGGTGGCCGAAGGCACCACGGTCGGTAGTAAGACCTTCAAGCAGCACCTCGACGGCTACAACTTCCTGCCGTTCTTCCAAGGCAAGGAAGAGAAGA
This sequence comes from Actinomycetota bacterium, assembly GCA_050257815.1. GTDB lineage: Bacteria > Pseudomonadota > Alphaproteobacteria > Rhizobiales > Methyloligellaceae > Methyloceanibacter. Next base: position 1,830 of record JBLMXO010000163.1, on the reverse strand, counting down.
GCCCGCGGCACGAGATCTTCTATTTTGATCAGGCCGGAAACCTAAACTCCGTCCGCTACGACGATTGGAAGGTCAGCTTTGCGTTCAACGAAGGCGCCATCAACACCGCTTATCGGAAGACGCCCGCGTGGCCGCTTATCGTCAACCTTCGCGCCGACCCATTTGAATCTGCCCCACACGACTCGGGAATGTATGTCCGCTGGTATGCCGACTTGCTGTGGATCTTCGTGCCAATTCAGGGTGAAGTTGCGAAGTTCGCCGCCACACTCAAGGAGTATCCGCCGGTGACTGGCGGCTCACTAAGCGGTGGTCTGAGCTACAGAACGACACAAATTCAAAAGGCGCTCGACATGTTGGACAGCTTATCGACATCGCAAAACTGAGCTAGCAGGCACTGAGCTGGCCGCAAGAGCGGGGGTCGCCGAAAGGAGCGGCGCGCCGCAGTTCGTAGCGGGCTGGTAATCGGCGCTGCAGTGAGAGGAGGAGCGTCCATGAAACTTCAAGGGCGCGAGACAACCGCTGGTGGGCTTAGCGCTGTCGTTGCCCTTGCTGGCAATAGCGGCGGGCGTGGCCCCGCAACTCGCAGAAGCGGCTGATCCACAAACTTCCAAGCCAAATTTCGTCATCATCTGGGGGGACGACATCGGTCTGTCCGATATCAGCGCCTATTCATTAGGCTTGATGGGCTTCAAGACGCCCAACATCGATCGCATTGCCAAAGAGGGCGTGATGTTCACCGACTTTTACGGTGAGCAGAGCTGCACCGCTGGTCGCGCCTCATTTATCACGGGACAGTCGGGTTTGCGCACGGGCATGACGAAGGTCGGGTTGCCGGGCGCTACGCTCGGCCTGCAAAAGGAAGACCCGACGATTGCCGAGCTGCTCAAGCCGCTTGGCTACGCCACCGGGCAATTCGGCAAGAACCACCTTGGCGACCGCAACGAGTTCCTGCCGACCGTTCACGGCTTCGACGAGTTCTACGGCAACCTCTATCATTTGAACGCCGAGGAAGAGCCCGAGCTGCCGGACTATCCCAAAGATCCTGCGTTCAAGGCCAAGTACGGCCCGCGCGGCGTGCTGGACTGCAAGGCCACCGAAGTGGACGATCCGACCGTCGATCCGCGCTTCGGCAAGGTCGGCAAGCAAGTGTGCAAGGACGCTGGCCCCCTAACAAAGGAGCGGATGGTCACCATCGATGACGACATTGCCAACCGGGCGGTGGATTTCATCACGCGCGAGGCCAAGGCCGACAAGCCGTTCTTCGTCTGGGTGAACTTCACCCACATGCACCTGCGCACGCACACCAAGCCGGAGAGCATCGGCCAATCCGGTCGTTGGCAAAGCCCGTACCACGACACCATGATCGACCATGACAAGAATGTCGGAGAAATTCTCAAGGCGTTGGATGATCTCGGCATCGCCGACAACACCTTCGTCATGTACTCGACCGACAACGGGCCGCACATGAACACATGGCCGGATGGGGCGATGACGCCATTCCGCAGCGAAAAGAATACGAACTGGGAGGGCGCCTATCGCGTGCCGGCCATGTTCCGCTGGCCGGGCAAGATCAAGCGCGACCAGGTCTCAAACGAGATCATCTCGCACCTCGACATGCTGCCGACCATTCTTGCCATGGCCGGCGATCCCGACGTGACGGACAAGCTGCTCAAGGGCGATACCATCGGCGACATGACCTACAAGGTCCATCTTGATGGCTATAATCTCGTCCCCTACCTCACGGGCAAAGAGGAAAAGGGCCCGCGCGAGTCGTTCTTCTACGTCAACGACGACCAGCAACTGACGGGTCTGCGCTACGACAACTGGAAG
>JBLMXO010000162.1:0-18321 GCA_050257815.1 Actinomycetota bacterium | reverse complement strand
CGCAGGTTTTCCGCTCGCGACTGGCTTCGGCTGAGAGGGTGAAGGCCCAGAGCTTGCAGTGCCCCGCGACGATGCCGAGCCGGCCGTTCCGCGTGAGGGTGTCGAGGCGGCCTGTCCATGAGCGGGACCTGCGAGCGCGGCTTCGTCGATCCAACCGCTTGCTCCGCTCTTCACGTCCTGGATTTTGGCGAAGCCTCCCTCGCGGCCGACCACGCGGAACGACCGGCCCGCCGGAAAGCCGAATGTTGTCGGCGCCGAAGAGGACGGGCTCGCCAGCACGTTGATGGACTGCCGGGAAACCAGGATCATTCCGGCCCAGGGGAGGTCTTGCTGTCCGGCGGGCGGGGCCGCTGCTTCCGTCTGTTCAGTCTGGCCCGCGGCCGCGCCAGGTTGTGTGGTCTGTTCAACAGCCGGCGCGGGCTGTCCGGCCTGCGGGCTCGGCGGGGGGGCGGTCTCCGGGGCGGGCGCTTGCGTCTTCGCGACGGAATCGCTGCTGTCGTCGGCGGGTGCCGTGTCCGGGTCTGACGGCGCGAGCGCGGGAACAAGGAGCGGCCCACTCTCCTGGTCAGCCTTGCCGAAATATCCGAGGCGCAAGAGCAAGCCCGCCGCGAGGGCGAGGGCGACTATGGCGAAGAATCCAAGCCGTTTCGGAGAGAGCGGGCTCCGCTTCCCCAGGTCCTTCCGCGCAGCTTCCAGATCCATTTGCCGATCATCGCACAGCCGCGCTTTCCGATCTACAGAGCCAATTTGCCTCCGACAGCTACGGTTGTGGTGTGCAGGCGCCGAACTCGGCGTAGGTCTTGCCCAAATTGGCGATCGACATGGACATCTGACCTGTCGGCTTGGCCACGACCGCGGTCCAGGTCAGCAGCCCGTGTCGGCCATGCAGGATGAGCACATTCGGGTCTTCATACGCATCGCCCGGCTCGAACAGTCCCTGTCCGCCGAAGACTCCGGAGAGCAGCCTTCTCTCTTTGACGTTGAGCGTGACGGCTGGCGGGAGGTTGGCCTGCGCCGCCGTCACCGGGCCGCAGCCGAGAGGCGTGCATTCAAAAATCTGGGCGATCTGGCAGGCGTAGTCGGCGAGGGCCGGCATTGGCGCCAAGCAAAGCGCTCCGGCCAGTGTCCAATGCGTGAACTTCAAGAGTCGCAGAAGATACCCCCTTAGGTTTCGATCGTCTTAGGTTTCGATCGTCGCATGTTCCTTGAGAGAGGCTAACGAGAGCGGCGCGGCGGGGCAAGTCAATGACATTTTCCGTGGTTTTGCCTTAGGCTCGTGCCGTGGCGCTCCTGATCGCACTCCATGTTCTCGCCGTCGTCATCTGGGTCGGCGGTATGTTCTTCGCCTATCTGGTGCTCCGCCCTTCGGCTGGGCCGCTGCAAGCGGAGATGCGGCTTGCGCTCTGGCAGCGCGTGTTCAGCCGCTTCTTCCCGTTGGTGTGGGCGAGCGTCATCGTGCTGCTTGCCAGCGGCTACGGCATGCTCGCCGGATATTTCGGCTTCGCTTCCGCCGGTCTCTACATCAACCTCATGCAGGGTCTCGGCATGGTGATGGTCTTGCTATTCCTGCACCTCTATTTCGCTCCGTGGCGAAGGTTCAGCGCCAGTGTCGAGCGAAGCGATTTCATCGAAGCGGCAAAACAGCTCGGCCAGATCAGGCGCATTGTCGGGATCAATCTCGTGCTCGGTCTGGTGACGATCATCGTCGGCGCGAGCGGGCGCTTCTGGTAGTTGCGGCGTGTGCGATGCGATCAGAGGCCGATGCAGTTGTCATAGGCGTTCCAGTAGCGCGGGTCAGGCGTGTCGATCTCGATCGCCTTGCGCAACTCGGGGCCGCAAGGTCCCCTGAAGTCGCCGAAGAAGCGGAAGTTGAACCAGCCATTGTTCCAATAGGGCTGGACGTATCGGGGTGGATAGCAATGGCCGTTGGGGCAGGAGCGACGCTGGCCTGCGTCTGCGGCTGACGCGGCCGCTAGCAGCGCAAGGGTGACGGCGATGGTGGCGGTTGCGGCCAGCGTCATCTTCATCAAATATTCCCCTTTTCGTGGCCGAGGCCCGCTCTTGCCGAGTCATCAGCAGCGATAACCCTAGCCGACGATCCTCCTCTGGTCCCGCTCTCAGACGTCACAATCGAGCTCGGCCACGCGCCGCGGGGTGTGGAACAGCGACCCATGCCAGGCGCCGCGCACCGTGCCTGAGGCAACGATGACCCAGAGCGCAGCGAGGCAGAGCGCGAGCACGCCGCCGATGACGTTAAAGGCCGCAAGCTGGGTGATGCGGGCCAGAGCGAGGGTGGCGAGCGTGTAAACGCCGAGCGGGAAGGTGAAGCCCCACCAGCCGAGATTGAAGGGGAGGCCTTCGCGGATGTAGCGGATGGTCTTCAGCAGGGCGAGCAGGAGCCACCACACGCCACAGCCCCACAGCATGAGCCCGCCGATCAGGCCCACGCCATAGGCGACGTCGCCGATGCCATGCGAGGCGAAAATCGCCGGCGTGCCGTCGCCAAGCAGGAGCAAGCCCAGCGAGCCGGTGCCGATCGGGCCACGAGCAAGCCACGCGGAGACGCCCATCTCGCGCTCGGGCAATTTGTGCAGCACAAGCCTGAGAAACAGCAGCACGAGGATGCTCATAGCGAGTGGCACCGAGTAGGCCCAGAGCACATAGCTCAAGATGACGATGGCGAAGGCATCTTGCGCCGAGAGATGAGTGGCGAGGAGGGCCCTGCTTGCGGCGGCGACCTCGGCGGCCACGACCGGCAGCAGCCAGACCGCCGTCATTGTCTCGAGCCTGTGCTCCTGGCGTGTGACCATGAGATAGGGAATGAGGAGACCTGAGACGACCATCGAGCCACCAAAGGTCATGAGCGAACGAAACCGTGATGGCGCCGAACAGAGGCTCGCCGAAGGCGAGGAAGCCATTGATGATGGTGGCAAGCCCGGGAATTGCGCCGAAGAACATCGAGATGACGGGATGGGCGAAGACGCCGCGTGCACCGTCGAAGAAGAAGAGAAAGCGCGCGGCGAAGATCAAGCTGAACAATGTGAACAGGGCGATGTTGACGAGCCAGAGAACCACCGCTGCGCTGTGCAAGCCGTGCAGAGGAATAGGGAACTGGTTGAGAGTGAGGGCGAGCACGCCAGTGCCCATGGTCACAGTGAACCAGTTCGGCGTGAAGGCACTCACTATTTCGACGAGGCGGTTCGCATCGGGTGCGAAGCCGGTCCGGCCTTCGAGTGCTGCATCGGTGTTGGTCATGTCTTGGGTCCCCTGCGGGTTCGCTTGGGTCCCGCAAGGTGCGGTGTCCATATTGATCATTCCAATGGATATTTTCGTTTATTCTGATATCAATATGAGATTGGTTGGAGCGCGAACGTGACCCTCGAACAACTGCGCGTGTTCGTCGCTGTGGCCGAGCGCCAGCATGTGACGCAAGCCGCACAAGCGCTCAATCTCGCGCAATCGGGGGCAAGCCATGCCATCGCCGCGCTCGAAGCCGAGCACGGCACCAAGCTGTTCAGTCGGATTGGACGCGGGATCGTCTTGACTGAGGCGGGCCGCGCCTTTCTTGATGAGGCTCGCGCGGTGCTGGCCCAGGCCGAGCGCGCCGAGCTTGTGCTCAGCGAGTTCGGCAGCCTCAAGCGGGGCACGCTGTTACTTCAGGCCAGCCAGACCATTGCCGGCTATTGGCTGCCGCGTTATCTCGCCAATTTTCGCCGCGCTCATCCCGACATCGATATTCGGCTTGCCATTGGCAATACCGCGCAAGTCGCCGCCACAGTCGATAATGGCGCGACCGAGCTCGGCTTGGTCGAGGGAGCGGTCGACAATCCACATCTCGCAAGCTTGTCGGTCGCGCGCGATCAGCTCGTCGTCGTCGTTGCGCCCGACCATCCCTGGGCCAACAAGCGCGCCCTCAAGGCCAAGGATCTGGCGCAAGGGAAGTGGGTGCTACGCGAGAAGGGCTCGGGCACGCGCTCGGTGTTCGAGGATACTCTGGGTAAGGAGGGCCTCAGCCTCGATGAGCGCAACATCGTCCTTGAGCTTCCCTCCAATGAGGCGGTCCGCGGCGCCGTCGAGGCGGGCCTGGGCGCTACGGCCTTGTCGGCCTCGGTCGCGGCGCCAAGCATCGAGGCCGGATTATTGAAGCAGGTCAGGTTTCCCCTCCCGGCGCGCGAGTTTCACGTGCTCTGGCACCGCGAGCGCTATATGAGCCGCGCGGCAGAGGCGCTCCTCACGCTAATGGGGGTTAAGCGCGCCGCTAAGGGAAAGGATCGCTGTTGACGGCGGTCCAATCCCAGGATTTGCTCCTGGGGCTTGGAACAAGGGGGGCATCCATGGACTTCAAGCAATTCTATCTCTCGGCCGACGGCCGGGTGAACCGGAAGCAGTGGTGGCTTTACCTCATTCTACCCGCGTTAATCCTCGGCATCGTTGCTTCGATCATCGACACGGCGAGTGGTCACGACCCGCAACAGGGGCTCGGGCCGGTCACCTTGATCGTTTACTTGCTCGTGCTCTATCCCTCGATCGTGGTCTACATCAAGCGCTTCCATGACCGCGACAAATCGGGTTGGTGGGTGCTGATCGCGCTTATCCCGATCATCGGGGCGATCTGGCTGCTCATCGAATGCGGCTTCCTCAAGGGCACGCCAGGGCCGAACCGGTTCGGTCCGCCAGTGACGGCTTGATTGCGATAGGCTGAGGCGCAAGGGCACGGGCATGACGCTGTTCATTGCGGCGATCGTCATCTTTTTCGCCATCCATCTCGTGCCGACGATGGCCGACCTGCGCGGCCGTCTGATCACTCAGTTCGGCAAGCCGAACTACCGGGTGAGCTTTGCGGTCCTCTCGACCGCGAGCCTCATCCTTCTCATTTACGCCTTCGCCAAGGCGCCGGTCGTTACCGTCTGGTCGCCGCCACCCTGGACGCGCTGGGTCGCCATCGTGCTCATGTGGCCTGCCTTCATCTTCATGGTGGCGGCCTTCGTGCCGGGGAAGATCAAGGCGAGGGTCAAGTTCCCTTTCCTCGTCGCCGTCAAGACTTGGGCGCTCGCCCATCTTATCGCCAATGGCGACCTCGCCTCGATCATCCTGTTCGCTTCGTTCCTGGCTTATGCCGTCTATGACCGCATCAGCCTGAAGACGGGCCGCCAGCCGACCAGCCTGATCGGTTTCGAGGGGCCGGCGAAGCCGCTCAACGACGCCGTCGTCATCGTGTTCGGGACGGTGCTCTACGTCCTCGTCCTCCTCTGGTTGCATAAGCTCGTGATCGGGGTTGCGCCGCTTCCGCAATGACCGAGTCGCGAGGTCGCGGCCCATTTTTTGCACTGCAAAAGCTCCCTATATTCTGCGATAAGATAAAGGGCTGAGGGCCCTTGGGGCCTTCTCTGCTTTGAGGAGCACGACGAGACGTGTCGAAGGATTTCGCCATCAAGCGCATGACCGCGCCGGAGATCAAAGCCCGCAAGGGCGGCGCTCCCATCGTTGCGCTGACCGCTTACCATGCCCATACCGCACGCATCATCGATCCTCATGTCGATATGCTGCTCGTCGGCGATTCTCTGGGTATGGTGATGCATGGCTATGAAACAACCGTGCCGGTGCCGCTCGAGCTCATGATCATGCATGCGCAAGCGGTGGTGCGCGGCTCGTCGCGCGCGCTCATCGTTGTCGACATGCCGTTCGGCTCCTATGAGGAGAGCCCAGCGGTTGCCTTCCGCAACGCCGCGCGCGTGATGAAGGAGACGGGCGCCGGCGCCATCAAACTCGAAGGGGGCGTCCATATGGCCGAGACGATCCGCTATCTCGCCGATCGCGGCATCCCGGTGATGAGCCATATCGGCTTGACGCCGCAGGCCATCAACACCATCGGCAGCTTCAAGCCGCGCGGCCGGTATCGTTCGGAGTGGGCGGCTTATGAAGCCGATGCGCAGGCGGTTGCGGACGCAGGTGCATTCGCGGTTGTGATCGAGGCCTTGGCCGAGCTCCTCGCCGCGCGCATCACCAAGCAGATTGCTATCCCCACCATCGGCATCGGCGCGTCGGCCGAGTGCGATGGGCAGATCCTCGTGCTCGAGGACATGCTCGGCCTGTCGCAGAGCGTGCCGAAATTCGTCAAGGAATATGCCCAGATCGGCGCTGGCATCGAGGGTGCCGTCAAGGCCTTTGCCAATGAGGTGAGGGCGCGTGCCTTCCCCTCGGCTGAGTATACCTATCCGATGTGCGATGAGCCCGAGGCAGTCACGAAAAAGACCAAAATGACAGGCAGTTAGCCGTTCACGAGGGATTTCGTCAAAGAGCCCATAGCGCGCCTTCCGGGCTCTTTACCTTGCACACGCACAAGGGCTTCACTATACGGCGGGCAGTGAGGAGCGAACGGCCGCCTCAGATCACCGGTCGTTCGCCACAACCGAACTTGTCAGACCATCAAGAGTCCGCGAACCATGGCCGACCGCGACAGTGAATTCATCCGCGAGGTGGACGAAGCGGTCCGCCAGGACCAGTATAAGAAGCTTTGGGACCAATACGGCATCTACGCGCTCGCTGGCGCCCTCGTCCTCGTTGCCGGTGTTGCTGGCTACAAAGGTTGGACCGCCTGGCAGGAGCGGAAATCGGGAGAGGCTGGCGCCAAGTTCACCCAAGCGCTGACGTTGCAAGAAGGACCCGACGCGACCAAGGCCAAGGACATCTTCGATCAGTTGGTCAAGGATGGGCCCGAAGGCTACCGCACGCTTTCGCGCTTTCAGCTCGCGTCGAGCGAGTCACAAGGAAGCGACACCGACAAGGCCGTTGCTGATTATGATGCGCTCGCCAATGATCCAAGCGTCGACGATATTCTGCGTGGCTATGCCACGATCCAGGCCGCGACGCTTAGGCTCGAAAAGGCCGACTATGCCGAGATGGACAAGCGGCTGAAGGGCCTCATCGATTCGAACAGCGCGTGGAGTTTGTCGGCGCGCGAGCTGCTTGGGCTCTCGGCTTATCGCACGAACGACATGCGCACGGCAGAGAAGCAGTTCAGCGATCTCCTTGCCGACCAATCGACGCCGCCGAATTTGCGCGAACGCGCCGACATGATGCTTGCGCTCATTGTGGGAACCCCACAGGCGCTGAGCACGACGGCGAAATAGCGCCTCGTCTGACGCGAAGGATGGCTCGAGAGTTGGGCCTTCGTCTTACAGGGGGAACTGGCCGCAGCCTTCTTGGCGTGGGCCTCGCTGTAGCTCTCGCTGGGAGCCTCTGTGCCTGCAGCGGACCACTCGCCAATCTCCCCAATCCCTTCCGCAAGAAGGAAGAGATCCTGCCCGGCGAGCGCATAGCCGTCATCACTGATCCAAACGCAAATGACGCTGCCCCTTCGGGCCCACCCAAGCCCATAACGCTGCCGCCACCGCATGCCAACGAGTCGTGGAGTGAACCGGGAGGTGCGCCCTCCAACAATCTCGGCCATCTCGCCCTGAACGAGCAGGTGCAGAAAATCTGGTCCGCCGACGCCGGCACTGGCTCGTCCTGGAGAGGCCGCTTAAGCGCGGAACCTCTTGTCGCCGGCGGCAAGGTCTACACCCTCGATGCGGGTGGCACCGTCTCGGCCTTCTCCGCCGACAGCGGTGCGCGTGTCTGGTCTGCAAGCATCACGCCCGACAACGAGTCGCGGAAAGAAGGCTTTGGCGGCGGCATCGCACTCGACGGTGGTCATCTCTACGCCGCGACCGGCTATGGCACGGCAGTCGGGATCGATGTTTCCAACGGCTCCGTTCTTTGGAAGAAAACGATCGGCGAACCGGTGCGGAGCTCGCCAACGGCCGCGGGCGGCAAGCTGTTTTTCATTTCCGCCGATAACGTGCTCCATGCGCTGAACGGTGACGATGGCAACGAGCTATGGACCGCGCGTGGGCTGCCGGAAATCGCGACCCTGCTCAGCAATGTCAGCCCCGCGGTCGGCAACAATGTCGTCGTCGCGCCGTTCCCGGCCGGGGATGTTGCGGCCTTTGACGTGGCTAGCGGCAAGTCGTCATGGAGCGACTCTCTCGCGCGCGAGACCGAGACTTCGGCCGCCGGCAATCTCGGCGACCCGGCACGTCCGGTGATCGACAAGGGGGTGGTGTTCGCGGTGAGCCACGGCGGAAAGATGATCGCGACCTCGGAGACGAACGGGGAGCGTCTATGGACGCGCAACATCGCGAGCACGCAAATGCCGTGGGTCGCCGGCGATGCGGTCTACGTCGTCGATCTCGGCGGCAAGCTGTGGGCTCTGTCGCGAACTGACGGCGCGGTCAAATGGGCTACCGACCTGCCTCCTGGCGGTCGCTGGAGCGGTCCTGTACTCGCCGGCGGCCGGCTCTGGCTCGTGTCAGGTAATGGCCTCCTCGTCGGGGCCGACCCCCGAAGCGGGCAAGTTCTCGCCAACCTCGACTTGGGGACAAAGGTCTTTATCTCACCCGTTGTGGCGGGGGGGCGGATGTATATCCTGGCCGACAACGCCACACTGATCGCGCTCGACTAGCGGGACGGCGGCGCGCGTCTTACGTTTCCGGGCGGCTCCATGTCCTTCACCATCGCCATCGTCGGACGGCCGAATGTCGGCAAGTCCACTCTTTTCAACCGGCTCGCCGGCAAGCGTCTTGCGCTCGTTGACGATCAGCCGGGCTTAACCCGCGACCGGCGCGAGGCTGAGGCGACGCTCGGGACTTGCTCCGTCACGCTGATCGACACGGCGGGCCTCGATGAAAGCGATGAGGGACTCACGGCGCGCATGCGCCAGCAGACGGAAGCAGCAATCGCCGAGGCCGACCTCGTCATCTTCCTCGTCGACGGGCGGGCAGGGGTCGTTAGCGCCGACAAGATCTTTGCCGAGCTTGTGCGCGGTTCGGGAAAGCCGGTCGTCCTCGCCGCCAACAAATGCGAGGGGCGCGCGGCGGATGCAGGACTCTACGAGGCTTACGAGCTTGGCCTGGGCGAGCCGCTGCCGATCTCAGCCGAGCACGGCTTGGGTATCGGCGAGCTCGCCGACGCGATCGAGCAGGCGTGCACTGCGGGGGCGGGTCATGCCGAACTACCGAGCGAGGAGGCTGAATCGGGCGAGGTGCGCCCGCTACGCATCGCCATCGTCGGCAGGCCGAACGTTGGCAAGTCCACCCTCGTCAACGCGCTGCTCGGCGAGGAGCGCATGATCACGGGTCCCGAGGCCGGCATCACCCGCGACTCGATTGCCTCTCCGTTATCTGTCGAGGGACGTCCTCTGCTTCTGTTCGACACGGCGGGACTCCGCCGCAAGATGCGCGTCGAGGGCAAAGCCGAGGAGCTTTCGGTCGGCGACGCGCTTAAGGCGATCCGCTTCGCCGAGGTTGTCGTGTTGCTGCTCGATGCCGAGCATCCCTTCGAGAAACAGGATCTCCAGATCGCCGACTTGGTCGCCGAGGAGGGGCGCGCGCTCGTCATCGCCGTCAACAAATGGGATCTCGTTCGCGATCGCGAGAAGCGCCTGAAGGAGCTTCGCGAGACTTGCCAGAGGCTGTTGCCTCAGGTGAAGGGCGTGTCGCTAGTGCCGGTCTCGGCGCTCGGCGGAGCTGGTCTCGACAGGCTGATGCAGTCAATACTCGCGGTTGATCGCCTATGGAACATCAGGCTCCCCACACATGCGCTGAACCAATGGCTGAAGGGCGCCATCGAGGCTCATTCACCGCCCGCGGTCTCCGGGCGCCGCCTCAAACTCAGATACATCACCCAAGCCAATGCACGGCCGCCGACCTTCGTTCTCTTCTGCTCGCGGCCGAAGGATCTGCCTGACTCTTATGTGCGCTATCTCGTGAACGCGTTGCGCGAGAACTTCGACTTGCCCGGCGTGCCGATCAGACTGCACTTGCGCAAAGGCGACAATCCCTATGTTTGAGGCGGAGCGATGAGCGAAGGGGGCACTGAGGTCTATTTCTATCACCTCGAGCGGCGTTCGCTTGAGGAGGTGCTGCCGACGCTGCTCGAGCGCTCGCTTGAGCGCGGCTGGCGCGCGGCCGTGCAGGCAGCAAGCGAGGAACGAGTCGAGGCGCTGAATACGCTGTTGTGGACCTATCGTGAGGAGAGCTTCCTGCCGCACGGGACGGCGCGCGACGGATCGCCAGAGGCGCATCCGATCTACCTGACGGCGGGGGAGGACAATCCGAATGGGGCGCGTGTGCGCTTCCTGGTCGACGGCGCCGCGCTCGCCGACACATCGCCGTATGCGCGGGTCGTATTCCTCTTCGATGGACGCGATGAAGCGGCCGTGGCGCGGGCGCGGACTGATTGGCAAGCGGCCAAAGCCAAAGGCCATGCTGTCAGCTACTGGCAGCAGGACGAGGGAGGACGCTGGCAAAAGAAGGCGTGAACCGGCTCCTCAACGTTAATCTGATCGGAATCAAGGCGACCTGTATTGCCTTGCCGCTGTCATGCGGGATCGCTATAAGCCCGCCCAACTCATCCAAACATTTCTGGGGACTGATTGCATGGCCGTCGAACGCACGCTTTCTATTATCAAACCCGACGCGACCGAGCGGAATTTGACCGGCCTGATCATCGCCCGGCTCGAGGGGGCCGGCTTGCGCGTCGTCGCGCAGAAGCGTGTGTGGTGGAAGAAGAAGGACGCGCGCAAGTTCTACGACGTCCACAAGGACCAGCCCTTCTTCAAAGACCTCGTCAACTTCATGACTTCGGGACCCATCGTGCTGCAAGTGCTCGAGGGCGAGGATGCCATCGCCAAGAATCGTTCGGTGATGGGGGCGACCAACCCGGTCGATGCCGGCCCCGGCACCATCCGCAAGGATTTCGCCGTCAACGTGCAGAGGAATTCGGTGCATGGCTCCGATAGCCCCGAGACCGCCAAGCGCGAGATCGCGCTCTGCTTCAAGAAGAGCGAGATCGTAGGGTAGGAGGCGTCTCCAGAGCTCTCTGGTGCTTGAGGATGCCGGAGCGCTTGAGGAGCCACAACACTATCACCGATGATCCGGCGAGAAGTGCCATAGACCATAAAAACCCGTCGGCGTCTTGGACGAGGGGGAGGGCGATACTCCATCCGCCGTTAGCCACCATTAGCTTCCACTAAGACACTGATGACATTTTGTCACTCAGATTTCAGAGCCAAATAATCGGCGCTATAGTCGCTGCGCCTGGGGTCTACGAGGGGTCCGCGTTATCGCTGATCCCGACCGGCACACCGTATCGCACACGCACAAGGAGGGTCAGCTTCATGACGAGCAAGATAGGCGGTCTCGCCCGCAAGGGTGCAATCATCGTTGGTGCCGCCTTGGCCCTGACGACAATGACGCAGAGCGCGTATGCCTGGCGGCGGCCCCGGTCGGGGGCATAAATTTATTATATCAGAGTAAAATGGAGAATATCGGATGATCAGGCGTGTTCTGAAGCCTGGTGAACAACGGGAGTGTGTGTTCAAGTTAAAAACGCGACAAGCCACATGGGCCGTATGGTCTTTGGTCTGGTTGGTCATGCTGTCAGCAACGAGCGTTCCGGCGGTCGGACAGGACAAGCCCCGGGTCGCGGTCATCACGACCGGCGGCACCATCGCCCAGAAAACCGATCCGAAGACCGGCCAGGCGGTGCCCACGCTCGGAGCGGACCAGTTGCTTGAGAGCGTGCCGGGCCTGAAAGGGATTGCGGACATTGTCATCACCGAAGTGGCGAACATCGATTCGCGCGACATGCAGCCGTCGCAATGGCTTGCGATCGCGCGCGCGGTGGCGAAGGCGGCCGCGGACCCGGCGATCGCCGGCGTCGTGGTGGTGCACGGCACCGACACTATGGAAGACACGGGCTATTTTCTTGAACTGACACGCCATACCGACAAGCCGATCGTGCTGACGGGATCGATGCGCGATGCGTCGAGCCCCTGGCCGGACGGGCCGCTGAATCTGCTCAACGCCGTTCGTCAGGCCGCTGACCCGCGCTCCGCGGGCCGCGGCGTGACGCTGACCCTCAACGGCCGCATCATCGCGGCGAACGCCGCGCGGAAAGTCGACGCTGGCAACATCGACACTTTCGATGGCGGGTCGTGGGGCTGGCTCGGGACGGTGGAAGGAAACAAGGTCTACTGGCGGGCGCGTCCCGACCGGGGCCAGTCCTTCGATCTGCCGGGCGCGCTGCCTTCCGTGCCGGTGGTGATGGACTATCCCGGAAGCACCGGCGCCCTGCTCGACGCGGCCGTTGCCAACAAGGCGGCCGGTGTCGTGGTGGTAGGCTACGGCATCGGCAATGTGAGCCATCCGATGTACGATGCCATCGCCCGCGCCCGCGCCAAGGGCGTGCCGATCCTCGTCACCAGCCGCGTCAATCGCGGCCAGATTCGGCCGGCCTACGGCGGAGAAGGGGGCGGGGCGAGCTTGCAAAAACTGGGTGCGATCTTGTCGCCGATCAATGATCCGGGAAAGGCGCGAATCGCCTTGATGCTTGCGCTCGCAGAGAAGGCGGCCCATGATCCGGCAGCGCTGACGGTGCGGTTGCAGCGCTCGGGCCCATAGGATTGATCCTAAGCAAGTAGCATTCGCGGATGAGGTTCCGCGAACAGTGACTGCGCCCGGGCTGAATTTTCGTCCTCGCTCCCGGAAGCGTGAGGCTCCGATAGCCCCGAGACCGCCAAGCGTGAGATCGCACTCTGCTTCAAGAAGGGTGAGATCGTAGGGTAGGAGGCGCCTCCGGAGCTTTCTAGTGCTTGAGGATGCCGGAGCGCTTGAGCAGCCACAACACAATCACCGATGATCCGGCGAGAAGCGCCATCGACCACAAAAACCCGTTGGCGTTTTGGACGAGCGGGAGGCCGCCGACATTCATGCCGAAAATGCCGGCGATCAAGCTCGCCGGCATGAACAGGGTCGTGACGACGGCGAGCACATGCAGATTGCGATTGGTCTGCTCTGCCGTCTTGATGGTGACCTCCTCCTGCAGGAGATAGGCGCGCGGTCGCGCAACGCCACGATCTCAGTGTCGAGCCAATAGAGCCGTTGCCGCAATCTGGCCGTGCCGATGCGGAGTGAGAGCTTCTGACAGAGATCGAGCTCAAGCCGCTGCGTGAGCGAGCGCAAGATTACGAGTTGCCGATGCAGCCGCACGGTGGTCCGGCGAATGCGTCCGAGGAGCTTCCGTCCCTCACCCATCTCATCGGCAAGGATTTGCTCCTCGATACGATCGAGTTTGGTAGCGAAATCATCGGAAAATCGGTCGATCGAGTCGATCATATGGCCCATGACCGCTTCGAGCAGCGCCGCCGGCGTCGCGACCTTAGCGCCGTTGCGCAAGGCGTTCCGCGTCACCTGTATGGAGCTCAGTGCCCGCCGTCGCCCAGTGACGACCATGTTTTCGCTCATGGCGAAGTGGAGAAAGCCGATTTCCTCGGTGACACCGTCGATGGCGCAGACGAGGTCGGGCAAGACGCCGTAGAGACAGTGGCCGCTGGCATTGAGCTGTTGGTGTTCGTCAGTGGCGACAAGCAGGTCTCTCGCCACCGCTGGAAAGGTCTGGTCGGACTTGAGCAAGCGGCAGGCGCGCGCGTCGGCAAGGTTGAAATGAAGCCAGAGCCAGCTGCCGTGCTTTTCGGTGATTGGCTTGTCGACGGCGAGCTCTTCGGCGCCGCCATCGGTGAAGCAAAAGGCCGAAATTAGGCCGGCCAAATTCTCAGCGGGCGCCTCGGCGTTTGCGCCGGCTACGATGGCCTCTTGCACGAGCGGTTCAGACTCTGTTCGGGCATGGCCCTTTGCTTGCCGGGTCGTCAAATCGCCCGACTCTCGTGCTCAGGACTTAAGCCACCCGAGTTGCTGCGCTTTGGCGTGAGCTGCCTTCCAGGCCGAGACGAGGAACCTAACGCGCGCCGCGTCGGGATCGGCTCTCAGTGAGTCCATCATTACCAGAATTGGGGAATCACCATCCCGACGGTAGACCACCTGCTCGCCAGTCGCGGGCTCGGTAACCACGAGGTCGCATTCTTGCGAGACTTGCACGTTCAGGCCAGCCACGTCGTCCATCGCTACGCCCCTACACCCCAGTCCGCACAGTCTAGAACTCTTGCGATGACGTGAGAAGCCTTTGTGCTGTCATCATCTCCGACGATGCTGCAGTGCGAAGCGAATGTTGAATTTTGCAGACATTTGATCTGCGATAAGGCTTTGATTCTACGCCCAACAACAATCGCCCTGGCAAACAGGCTGGAGGAGTCCCGATGCAGACATGGCGACATTTTGCACTTGCCGCTTCTGTCGTGGCGGCGCTTCTGGCGCTCGCCATCTCACGCTCGCCCGCGCAAGTGCGAATGCCGGCCGAACCTGACATGCCGATGGGCTGGAACTTCAAGAATCTGAGCCCGGAGCAGCAACAGCGCATGCTGCGCTTCTCGGCCTTCGTAAACAAGAGAGTGCCCGAGAAGTATCTGACGGCGGAGAATACGATCGGCTATACGACCAGTGCCATTGCTGCGGGCGGTCCTCTCTATCTTGCCAATTGCGCGAAATGCCATGGTGACACCGGGCTGGGCAATGGCGAGCTTGCCTATTCACTCAACCCATCGCCCGCTCTGCTCGCTTATCTGATGCAGCAGCCAATCGCCATCGATCAATATCTGCTGTGGACGATCTCGGAAGGCGGCAAGCAATTTGGGACCGCCATGCCCTCGTTCAAAGGAGAGCTGACCAACGACCAGATTTGGCAGATCGTCGCTTATCTGCGCGCGGGCTTCCCAACTGTGGGCGATGCGGCGAAGTCGAACGAGCCTCCTCCCGCCAAGACCGACGATCCCGACCAAAAGCCGTGAGCACAAATACAGTAAGGCGCGCGAAGCAGAGCCCTCTGCGCGACCTTCCCCTCGCCAAGGTCTACCAGACGATCGAGCCAGGACCCGTCGTCCTGCTTGTGACGGCAGAAGACGGCCGGGCCAATGTCATGACCATGTCGTGGCACATGATGGTGGATTTCGAGCCGCCGCTCATCGCCTGCATCGTCAGTGAAGGCGATTACAGCTTTGCCGCGTTATGCGCGACCCGCGAATGCGTGATTGCGATACCAGCGGTCGAGCTCGCCGAAACAGCGGTTGCAATAGGCAATAGTTCTGGTCGCACCATCGACAAATTCGCGGCCTTTGCGCTTACCAAGGTCGGGGCGAAACGGGTTGGCGTGCCGCTTATCGCCGAGTGCTTCGTCAATCTCGAATGCAGGGTCACCGATACGACGCTCGTCGACAAATACGGGCTCTTCATTCTCGAGGTGGTCAAGGCCTGGCAGGATCCCAAGCAGAGACACCCGCGGACCATCCATCATCAGGGTTACGGCACGTTCGTGGTCGACGGAGAGCAGATCAAGCTGAAATCGCGAATGCGCTAGGTCCCGTAACGAGCTGTTTCCTCGCCATACGCCGGTCGCAAAGGCTTGATCCACTAGCCTCCTCGCAAGGAGGGGGGTCATGGTTTTCTCACGTGAATTGATCATAGCCGTGACTTTGGCAGCGTTGGCGCCATGGAGCGCTGCGCGTGCGGGCTGCACCGCTTCGCCCGCCGTCGACAATTGTCTCGTCGGTACTTGGCAACAGACGGGCGGCGGTCCCGCGGAGTGGATGCGTCAGCACATGAAGACGGCGCAAGTTATCGTCACAGCGACCAAGGCTCTCTTCACCTTCAAGGCCGATGGGACGTTCTCGACGTCCAAGGTCGACGCCACGGCTCAGGTGACGGCCAAGGACGGGGGCATGCAAGCAACGAGTCAAATGAGCGCGCAGGCGAGTGGGCAGTGGTCGGCTGCGGGCGGCAAGCTTACGTTTTGCAATACTGCGCTCAACAGTCAGGGCACGATGGAGCTCAAGCTGCCTGGCGGCAAGACAGCCAAGCTGCCAATCCCACAGACGGAGAGTAAGGGCACGACGATGGACTACAGCTGCGCCGGCGACACGTTCTCGACGGTGCAGCCTATGCCGATGAATTCGACGATAAGCACCACCTATACCAGGGTGAATTGACGGCCTTACCCGCAGGTGCGCGCGTCTTGCCGAACGGCAAGAGAGGGCTCAATTTACGTGGAGTGGAAGGCAAGCCCATGAGCATCATCGAAACCCGCCGTCACCAGATGTTTCCCGTGCTCGATCCGGCGCAGATCGAGACCGCGCGCCGCTTTGCGAGTGGTCCCCGGCGCAAATTCAAGCCAGGCGAGATCGTGTTCGACGTGGGGGAGAGGGCCTCTCCATCGTGGCTTGTGATCGAGGGCTCGATCGATGTGATGCGACGCGACGGGCTCAACAACGAGGCGTCGATCACGACACATCACGTCGGACAGTTCTCCGGAGAGATCAGTCAGCTTGCGGGCCGTGAATCGCTTGCGCAAGGACGCGCAGGAACAGATGGCTGTGCCGCGATCCCCTTCGATGCGGCACATATTCGGGCGCTCATGATCGGCTCGGCAGAGCTCGGAGAGATCATGATGCGCGCCTTCATCCTCCGTCGGGTGGGCCTGCTAGAAGTGAAGGATGGTGGTGTGGGGTCGGTGCTGATCGGCATTCCCGGCACCGCCCGTCTCGGCCAGCTCGAAGATTTCCTGCGCCGCAATGGCTATCCCTATACCGCGATCGACGCGGCTCAGAGCGACGGCCGCGCCATGGTCGAGCGGCTCGGCGTGGAGCAAGCCGATCTGCCGCTCATGATCTGCCCCAATGGCTCGTTGCTTAAGCGCCCCAACGAGGCGGAAGCTGCGCTCTGCCTCGGCATGACGCCTGAGCTCGATGCCGAGAAGGTCTACGATGTGGCAGTGGTGGGCGCTGGACCAGCCGGACTCGCGGCGGCTGTCTATGCGGGCTCGGAGGGGCTCTCCGTTATCGTGCTCGACTCCCGTGCCTTTGGTGGCCAGGCCGGCGCGTCGTCGCGGATCGAGAACTATCTCGGCTTTCCTACCGGCATTTCGGGCCTTGCGCTGATGGGGCGCGCCTTCAATCAGGCGCTCAAATTCGGCGTCGAGATCGCCATTCCCGTCACCGTCGAGCGGCTTGACTACAGCGACGAAGACTGCCGCTTGGGCGCGCCGCATCGTCTCGCCCTGAGCAACGGCGTGGCGGTCTGCGCGCGGACGGTGGTCGTAGCCTCGGGCGCGGCCTACCGGCGTCCACCGATCGACAACTTGCCGAATTTCGAGGGAGCAGGCGTGTCCTACTGGGCCTCGCCGGTCGAGGCCAAACTTTGTGAAGGCGAGGAGGTCGCCCTCGTCGGCGGCGGCAATTCGGCCGGTCAGGCGGTGGTCTTCCTCGCGCCCAAGGTCAAGAAACTCCATCTCGTCGTGCGCGGTGAGGGGCTAGAAGCTTCCATGTCCTGCTATCTCATCGACCGGATCGCGGCGCTGCCCAATGTCGAATTGCATACCAAGACCGAAATTGTCGGCCTCGAGGGCAACGAAAAAGACGGACTGACCGGCGCGGTGTTCCGCTGCAAGACAACCGGAGAGACCCACACCTGCCATATGCGGCATCTCTTCTTGTTCATCGGCGCCGATCCCAATGCGCATTGGCTCACCCACTGCGTCGAGGTGGATGACAAGGGTTTCGTGATCACCGGCAATGGCTTTGGTGCCGATAACAGCGCGCGTGGCGCGCTTCCCTACGAGACGAGCCGGCCAGGGGTATTTGCCATCGGCGATGTACGGGCCGGCTCGACCAAGCGCGTGGCGGCAGCGGTGGGCGAGGGCGCAGCAGTCGTGCCGCAAATCCACGAGGTTTTGGCGGAAGCGTGAAACATCAAGCAGTGAACGCCGGAGCGGGGCTCTCCATCGTGTCGGTGACGTCCGGGACGAACAGCCCAATGCGGCTCTTGCCTTCGTAACTCGCTTGGTAGAGGGCTTGGTCGGCGTCGCGATACATGCGATTGAATTCCGCGTCGGCTCCGTCGAGCACGACGACCCCGATCGATACGCTGGCATGGGCGCCCGATAGAGGCAGCGAAGGCCTCGCCAGCTTGTCGAGGATGCGCTGACCCATTGCCATCGCCTCATCGGTAGTGCAGTCTGCGGCGAAGACGAAAAATTCGTCGCCGCCAATACGCGCGCATTCATCACCCTCACGAATGCTCTCGCGGATCGCCTCAGCGATGATGGCGATGATCGCGTCGCCGGTCGCATGCCCACGCATGTCGTTGATCAATTTGAGTCCATCAATATCGATGAGAAGCGCGGCGTAGCTCTTCGCGCGACGAGTCAGGAGCTTTTGGACCGTGTCCATCGCCCCACGCCGATTATGCAAGCCCGTCAGGGCATCGTGCGTCGAGCTCTCATAGAGAGCCTGCATGCGGCTCTGCATCGCAGAATAATAACGTTCGACGCCGTAGC
>JBLMXO010000161.1:0-5807 GCA_050257815.1 Actinomycetota bacterium | reverse complement strand
CGGCGAAGATGAGATCGTAGCCCGAGCGGATCAGAGTACCGAGTGAAGGCTTGGTGACCGGCATGCCGAGGCCGAGGAAGGAGAGCGCAGCCTCGGCCATGATGGCGCCGGCGACCTGAGTGGTGGCGACCACGATCAGCGGCGACAGGATATTGGGCAGGATGTGTCGCCAGACGAGGCCGAAGCCGCTCACGCCAAGGGCCCTCCCCGCGCGAACATAGTCCTTGCCGGCTTCGACTTGCGTCGAGGCCCGCGCAGTCCTCGCAAAATATGGCCATTCGGCAAGGCCAATCACGACAACGAGGAGCGGTACGGCGTAGCGGCTCAAGGCCTCGCCGCCGAGACTCGCGCGGAAAAGAGCGAGCGCGATGATCGCCATCATCAGCGTCGAGAGCGAGAGCTGGATGTCAGCGGCGCGCGCAACGAAGCTATCGATCGCGCCGCCGCGATAGCCGGCGAGCAGGCCGAGCGGAATGCCGATCGCTGCCTGTATCAAGACCGCAAGCACGCCAACAGTGAGAGAGATGCGCGTTCCATACAGGATGGCGCTCAGGAGATCGCGCCCTTGCGCGTCAGTGCCAAGCAGGAAGCGCGGATCGCTGCCGGCGCGCCACCAAGGCGGGAGCTCTGAGTCGAGCACGTCGAGGCTGGAAAGATCGAAGGGATCATGGGGCGCGAGCAACGGCGCGAGCAGCGAGGCAATGACGATCAGGGCAAGCACGATGACAGCGAGGCTCGTGCCCGGATTGTCGCAGCCGAGCACGCCGCGCGAAGCGAACGACGTGGCGCCTTCCTTCATCGCGCGCCTTCGAGACTGATGCGGGGATCGAGCGCGAGGCTCGCGATATCAACCAGCGTATTGACCACGACGAAGAGGAAGCCGACAGCGACGAGATAGGTGGTGATGAGCGGGATGTCGGAGCGCGTCACCGCTTCGAGAAAGAGAAAGCCCATGCCTGGCCACTGGAACACGGTCTCGGTGAGCAGCGTGTAGGCAAGTAGCGTTCCGACCTGGAGACCGCCAATGGCGACGAGCGGGATCAGTGCATTACGCAGCGTGTGCACGAGCCAGACCCTGAGCGGCCGCGCGCCTTTGGCTCGGGCCGTACGCACATAGTCGTGGCCTAGCTCATCGAGCATTGCACCGCGCACGAGACGAATGAACAGAGGCAGCATGATCGAGGAGAGCGTGAGCGCCGGCAGGATGAGGTGTTTCAGTCCGTCCGATGTCAGCAGACCCGTCTCCCAGAAGCCGATGCGAATGGTCTCTCCCCTGCCAAAAGCAGGCAGCCAGCCGAGCCAGACCGAGAAGATAGTGATGAGGAAGATGCCGGTGAGAAAGACCGGGATCGAGATGCCGAGCACGCTCAGTCCCAAGATCAATCGCGCGGGAAGCGCGCGTGGGCGGACGGCGCAATAGATCCCGGCGGGAAGAGCGAGCAGAAGCACGATCAGGCTCGCGCCAAGCACGAGCTCGAAGCTCGCGGGGAACTTGGCAAGCACGACTTCGAGCGTGGGCCGCTTATAAATGAACGAGGTACCGAGATTGCCGTGGACGGCGCCGGCGAGATAGCGCCCGAGTTGTACCGGCCAGGGTGCATCGAGACCGAGCTGATGGCGAAGCGCCTCGCGCTCGGCTTCGGGCACCGCCTCGCCGACAATCTCGCGCAATGGATCCCCGAGCGCCGAGCGCACGGCAAAGGCGATGACGAGGATCGCGAGCATCACGAACAGAGCTTGCGCGAAACGTCGCGCGATGAAGGCAAGGGCAGCGACGATCGCGCCAACGGACGTCATGCGGGCATGACGGCGGAATGTCGCGATTGCACGCGTCGAGGAGCCTTGCATTGCAAAAGAGCAGCGATCATCACGCCTGCTTTCCGCCCATTGCAGTCAGCATAGCTTAGATTCGCCGGGCGGAGACGGCTAAGGGTTGGGCGTGTGCTCAGCCGGTGCGCGCGCGAAATCAAACGCCGCGCTCATGTCCTTGGAGTTCTTGTCGCGATCGCTTAGCGGCTCAAGCCCGAAGCGGGTCTCGATCAGCTTCAGAATCGCGGTGGTGTCGTAGACCGTGTGGTCGATGAAACCCTTCTTGGCGAAAGGCGAGATGATGACCGTCGGCACCCGCATGCCAGGCCCCCACTGATCGATCTTCGGCGGGAGCACGTGATCCCAATAGCCGCCATTCTCGTCGAAGGTGACGATGACGATCGACTTCGACCAGGCCGGACTCTGCTCGATCAGCTGCAGCACCTTGCCGAGGTGCTCATCACCTTCGAGCACATTGGCGTAACCGGGATGTTCGTTGAGCTCGCCGATCGGCTTGTAGAAGACGACCTGCGGAAGCGTGTCGTGGACGATGTCCCAGGTGAGGTCTCTAGCATCCAGGAGATGGCGCTCACGCATCAGCTCCTCGTAGTTGTCGAAATAAGCGAAGGGCTGATGGTGGAACTGAAATTCTTTAGAGGGGTGGCCGGCGACGGCGTCGTCCCACCCTCCGGAATACCATGCCCAAGAGATCTTCTTCTCGCTCAGGCGGCTGCCAATCGTGGGCACCGTCTTAGAATCGATCGGCGGTAGGAAGTTATCGAACGGCGAAGGCGGATTTTCCGGATGCGGCCCGAACTGAGGGAAGATCGTGTTCACCACGTAACCGTCCGGCGTGACGAGATCGGTCCGCAAGACGCCGGTTTGCCCGAGTTGGGTTATGTGGCCTTGAGCGTCGAACTTCGCCTTGATCGCGTCAGGCGCATTCTCGTAGCGCGGGGTGCAGGCGCAGACCATCCAGAAGTGATTGAGGAATGAGCCGCCAAGAGCGGCATGGAAGAAATGATCGGCCAGCGTATAGCGTTTGGCATAGTCCCAGAGCTTGGTCTGGCTTCCGTCGTAGAAGCCCATGGTGAGACCGCGAGCATCGGAATAGGCGGCGAACTTGTCCATGCGACCGCCGTCGATCTGCTCGATCTGGTCATAGTAGCGATGGATCAGATCGCCGGTTGCCTCTCCGATCGGAACGAAAGCGTCAATGCTGAACGGTTGGTTGGGCAGATCGCTGGGAAAACGCGGATCGGTCTCGGAGACTTTGCTACCGTCGGGTTTCTTCACCAGCCGCTGAACCGGCGGCAGGAAGGTATAGGGGTGTCCGTCACCATCGACTTGGATCTTGGTGGCGCCAGCCGCGGCGAGGCCGTCGGCGTTCGGGAAGGAACCGAACAGATTGTCGAAGCTGTGATTCTCCAGATAGATGACGATGATGTGGTCGACGTCGCTCAAGTCGGCGGCTGAGCACGGATTGGACGCGCAGGCCAGGCCAGCAGAGGCCAGAACCGCGCCAAGCGCGAACCCACGAAACATCATAACCCCCAATCAAGTCATCCACAGAGAGCGCCGGCGATAAATGCCTTGCGCGGCGGCAAGTAAGCCGCACACCAATGTCAGTTCAATGAAGTCAGATCGCGACCGGCGGCCGCGGCCACAACGCGAACGCTCATTTCCGCGCCAGACCGTAGGCAATTGAGGCCAAGACGGCGGCTTGCCAGGGAACGAAGAGCAGCATGATGAAGTCGGCTAGAGCGGCAGGGTAGAGCAGAAGGCCGAATACAGCACCAACAATCACGATCAGGATCCAGGCCTGAGGCCGCCTGATCGCTTCCCCCGGAACGCCGGCGCCGAAGGCCGTTAGCCCGGCCCCGACCGCGCCTCCGAATACTCCCCCCAATACCCATCCCACGATCTCCCGGCTCGCCTTGGCGCCCTGCACCGTGCCGAACAGCTCCGAGCCGACCACGGCTTGCATTACGTCGTTTGCCGTGTTCACCGCCGCGAGCCAGCCCATCAGGGCGAGCGCCATGGCGAGAAGGCATTTGCCGGGATCGCGCTTGGCCCACAGCCAGAGCATGACGGCGACGCCTGCGCCAAAGGCGATGCCTGCATGCAAGGGAATTCCCGCGGCGTTGATGAGCACGTCGGGATCGTGCAGCCTGAGATCCGGCAAAGGCGACGGTAGGCCTGAGATCAGTCCCGTCACGACGCCGATCACGGCCCCAATCACAACGCTGCGAGGCCTTGGCGGCGGCCTGGGCACTATATCCACCCTGAGGACGTCCCACTTCATCGCCGATAGCGGGCAAATCTGAACGCGCTTCCGCCCCCCTGAGAAGGCTTCAACAGGTACGGTCACCCACGACTATAGCTTGACTGATGAAGTCTGGCCAACGCGGCCGCTGGCCGGTAAGTGGCGCGCCGAGACCGAGGCGCTAAGTCTTACTCTGCTCGACTACCGCCTTCAGCTGAGCAAGGCCTTTGCCGATATCGTCGCTCAGCATCTTGTTGCCGTTCATCACCAGGCAAAACACCTTCTCCATGAAGGTCCGGTGGCCGGTCATGGCCCATGTCACGTCGGTGTTGTCGCCATTGGGCTTGAAGCCGAACTCCGAGCCGATCGAGCCCTCGAAGGGTTTGGTGAAGTTGACCTCGATCTTGATGGCATCGTTCGGGTGACTTTCGACGATCGTCATCTTGCCCTCGCCGACCTTGTCGTTGCCCGACCAGCTCATTGCCGCGTCCTTCCCTGCATCGGGACCGGCGAAAGTCACTTTCGCGTCCGGGTCGAGCTTCGCCCATGGCGACCACGCGTCCCATTTATGCAGATCGTTCACCTGGGTGAACACGGCGTCGGCAGGCGCCCCCATAGTCGCCGTCCGCTCGACGCGGAAGTCGGACGGCACAATAAACAATACAAGATTGAGCAAAACGGCCACGATCACCACGACGGCCATGAGCACTTTCTTGAGCATCTCAGCTCTCCCGTCCCGTATGCACCACTACTAATTGATCACGAGATCTCCGAGATAGGGCATGTCGATGACATTAACTACGGCGCCGATGTCGACGTTCTTGCGCGAGGCCCAGGAGAGATGCTGCCACTGCAACGGGACGAGTGCTGCGTCGTCGTAGAGAATGCGCTCGATCTTCTTCAACACCGCGGCGCGGGCATCGTTGTCGGTCATGGTCTGCGTCGAGAGCGTCAGCCTGTCGACTTCGGGGTTGGAATAGTTGCCCGCGTTATACTGGCCGTAGCCCGTCGTCTGGTCAGGCGTCATGGCCAGGAACTCGTAGAAATTCGCCGAGTCTTGGGTATCCGACTGCCATCCGATCATCATGATGTCGGCGGCGCGCTCATCAAAACGCTGCCAATATTGCGCCTTGGGCATCGTCTGGAGATCGACCTTGATGTTGATCTTGGCGAGCATGGCGGCAACGGCCTCGGCGATGCGCGCGTCCTCGATATAGCGGTTGTTCGGCGCCATCATCGTCACCGAGAAGCCGTTCTCATAGCCAGCCTCCTTCATCAGGGCCTTCGCCTTGTCGAGATCGTAGCGTGGGACAAGCTCAGGGTCATAGCCGGCGTAGCCCGGAGGGCTGAGCTCGCCCGCAGGCGTGGCGAAGCCGCGCGTGATCTTCTCCGCGATCCCTTGGCGGTTGATGGCGTAGTTGATCGCCAGTCTGACGCGCGGATCTTTGAATGCGGGCACGCGCTTCTCATTCAGCTCGAAGGTCATCACCCGCGTGCTCGGCTTGGTGACGAGCGTGCAGCAGGGATCGGCCTTGATGCGGGCAAGATCGGTGGGAGGAACCGGGGCGATGAAATCGACGTCGCCGGCCATCAGCGCGGCGACGCGCGTTGCGGGTTCCTTGATGGGCGTGAATACGATCTTATCGACGTTGCCGGGCGAGTTCGTGTCCCAATAGTCGGGAAACCGCTTGAGCTCGAGGCGAACCCCAGGCTCACGTGCGGTGACGATGAA
>JBLMXO010000160.1:0-3661 GCA_050257815.1 Actinomycetota bacterium | reverse complement strand
TGAATGGCGTGCCCGTCCTTCATGAAGAAGACGGCGTGCGGCATCGGCGCGTTGTCCCACTCCTTGCTGTACCAAATCTCGTTCATCGAAGTGGCGGTGTAAGTGCCTGACGGCGTTATGTATCCGGGTTTGCCCGTCGACACCTTCCAATTGTACTGCTCGACTCCATCGACGAAGACGGTCGCCTCCTGTGTGGACTTGTCGATATTGACGACGATCTGCTTCGGATTCGGGGAGAGCGGCTGCATGCCCTCTTCGACCGGCTGGCTCGCCTTCTTCTCCGGGGCCGACTTGTCGGCGGACTGCGCCGTACTGGTCGTGGGCTGCGCTGTGCTCGTTGCCGGCTTTGCCGTGCTTGTTGCCGATTGCGCCGTGCCGGTCGCAGGCTGTGCCGCACCGGCGCCCTTAGCCCCGGGCTGCGCCGCGCCGGTCCCCGACTGGGCAGCGCTTTGGCTCGCGCCAGCCTGATTGACGTCGGTGTCCAATTTCAGCTTGGGAGCCGGTTTGCCTTGGGTGGTTTGCGTCCCTGTGGACGGTTGCTTGGTCTTGGTCTCCGCAGCTGCAGGACCGGCAAGCGCAAGCGCCACGAGGGGGACAAAAACGAGAAATGCGTGCTTTTTGACGGGAAGCAGCCCTGAAAGATTCATGATCGACCCTGGTTGCGCAGAAACCAACGCCCGGCATTTTCAATATTATAGGCGCTTCGAGACATTACCAGGGCGCCTGATAAATTTGTTTTTACCCTAGGGCTGCAAACAAGAGGTTACCCGCAACGCGAGGCTATCAATTGTGATCTTCGGGCAGAGGAGGCAGCGGCAACGCAGGAATCCCCTCCTCCGCCAGCGCGACCGCCTCTTCGCGGGTCGCTTCCCCGTAAATATTCCTCTCCTCCGCCTCGCCGTAATGCATCTTGCGCGCCTCTTCGGCGAAGCCGGGGCCGACATGCTCGGCATTCGCCCTGAGATGCTCCCGCAAATTCTTAAGCACGGCGTAGGTCTGCCGGCGCTCATCCCTCAGTGACGGTGCAGGGGGCGCCTTATCCCGTCCGCGCTTCACGGCTGGCGCCATCGGTGCCTTCCTTACATTGGCGCTGCCGCAGGAGGGGCAGGTGACGGCACTGGCTTCGACCTGTACGTCATAGTCGCTGATCGAGCCGAACCAGGCCTCGAAGTCGTGGCCCTTGTCGCAGGTGAGCGCGTAGCGGATCATGACGCCTCCCGCCGCGAGCTGCTGGCGATCTCGACCTCGAAGTTGCGGCCATGCTTGAGCACGGGGATGCGCGCGCGCGCCTCATCTGATGCGGCAAGGTCGATATCGGCGAAGATCACTCCGGGTTCCTCGCCGCTTTCGGCAAGCACCTCGCCCCACGGCGACACGATCAGGCTATGTCCGAAAGTGGCGCGACCGTTCTCATGCAGGCCTCCTTGCGAGGCCGCAAGCACGAACGTGCCCGTCTCGATGGCGCGTGCGCGGATGAGCACGCGCCAATGCGCCTCCCCGGTCTGCTTGGTGAATGCGGAAGGAACGGCGATGAACTCAGCTCCCGCCGAGGCGAGCGCGCGGTAGAGCGCAGGGAAACGGAGGTCGTAGCAGACGCTAAGCCCGAGCCGCCCGAAGGGGAGGTCTACGACGACCGCCTTGTCGCCCGGGCGAAAATATTGCGATTCGCGATAGCTCTCGCCGCCAGGGAGGTCGACATCGAACATATGCAGCTTGTCATAGCGTGCGGCGACTTGCCCCTCGGGGTCTATTACATAGGAGCGGTTGGCGACGCGAGCCTGGTCGAGCTTGATGGCGAGCGAGCCGATATGCAGGAAGATGCCGAGCTCGCGGGCGAGCGCTCTGAGATGAGCAAGCGGCGCGTTTCTCTCCTCGGTCTCTGCCGCATCGAGGACAAGCTCCGGCTTGAGCTCCATGAGCCCGGTATTCTCCGGCGTCTGCACGTAGATCGCGCCACCTCGCGCCGCCCGCCTGATCAGAGCTTCAGCCTTGTCGAGATTGGGTTTGACGCTCCGCCCCGAACAGAGCTGGACGAGGCCGGCGCGAAAACGTCGTTCGCCGCTCATCTCTCGCCGGCGGCGGCAAGGCTCATCTCTGACGCAAAAGTCTCAAGTGCGTTCGCGAGCCAGTCATTGAGCTTGCCCTCGCGCTCGAGCGCGGCGAGCTCGTCATAGCCGCCGACATGGCGCCCATGAATGAAGATCTGCGGCACGGTGCGCCGGCCATGCGCACGCTCGACCATCTCGAGGCGCTTGGCCTGATCGGCGCCGACGTCGATCTCTTGGTACTCGAGGCCCTTGGCACGCAGCAGGTTCTTCGCCGCCCGGCAATAGCCGCAATATTGGGCGGTGTAGAGGAGGATTCTCGCCATGCGTGGTCGCCTCGAAATTCCTAAACAAAATAACTGGGTTCGGGGGTGAACTTACGCAAGGGTCGTGGCGGTTGGCTCAACCGCCCGCGCAAGCGCAAGAACGTCGACTTTGGCCGCCCCGGCCCGGCGCAGGGCTCGTGCACGGCGTCAGCCGTTGCCCCCGTGGTAATCACATCGTCGATCAGGACGATGCTCTTGCCATTAACTGCATTCGCCCGTGAATTGGGCACCTTGAAGGCGCCAGCCACGTTGCGCCGGCGTTGGTCAGGCGAGAGCCCCACCTGGCTCGTCGTCCTCCGCACGCGCTGAAGGGCGCGGCAATCGACTGTCACGCCCGCGAGCCGCCCCACCTCATGCGCAAGCATGGCCGATTGATTGAAGCGCCGCGACCAGAGCCGCCAGGAATAGAGCGGGACCGGCACGATGAGATCGGCGTCGGCGAGAAGCTCGGCGCCGGCCTTGCTCAGCCAGCGGCCGAACAGCGGCAGTCCCTCGTGCCGATCGCGATATGTGAAGCTCTGGATCAGCTCACGCATGGTCGAGGAATAGCGCGCCACCGCGCGCGCCCGGTCGTAGACTGGGGGCTTGGCGATCGCCGCCGCCGAGAGCTGCTTGCCCTCGCCCGCATCGTAAGGAAGCGGCACGCCGAGCCGGTCGCAGAGAGGTGTCGCGATGAACTCGATCTTGGCAAAGCAGACGCCGCAGATGAGCCCGTGGCCGCCGATGCGCGATCGGCACACGATACAGACGGGCGGCAGGAGAAGATCGGCGAGCGGCGCGAGCAGCGACCTCAGCGAGAACCGCCGCTTCCCTTCAGCCAGACGCTCAACTCCGGCGTCATCCACCCCGCTCATTGACATGGAAGCTATGATAGAGCGGAAGCAAGGCCAGCAGGAAGTAGGTCGACGAGCAGTCTCATGAGCGAGCACCGTCTGTTCGACCGCAAGCTGTTGCGCACACGGCGCGAGCGCTTCGCGCCTGAGATCGCCGCCCACGAATTTCTGCTCGACCATGTCGCACGCGAGATCACCGAGCGCGTCTCGCTCATGCTTCGCTCCTTTCCGCTTGCCCTCGATCTCGGTGCCTATCATGGATGTCTCGGACGAAGAGTCTCCGAGCTCCCCGCCGTCGGCGAGATGATCTATGCCGAGAGTGCCTATGCGCTCGCGGCACTCTGCCCGCGGCCTGCTCTTGTCTGCGACGAGGACCTGCTGCCGTTCAAGGAGGCGAGTCTCAACCTCGTCGTCTCAGGCCTTGCGCTCCATCGCGTCAACGATCTCCCCGGCGCGC
>JBLMXO010000159.1:0-11800 GCA_050257815.1 Actinomycetota bacterium | reverse complement strand
GGCAGCTCCTTCATCGAATCAACGAAGACGATGAGGGCCGCCGCACCGAGCGCGGGGCGGAGCAAGGGAAGATGGACGCGGAAGAGCATCTCGCTCACCGTCGCGCCGAGCGTGCGGCCGGCCGCGTCGATGTTGCGGGAGATCTTGCTCAAGCCCGCCTCAACCGCCCCCAGCGAGGCGGCGAGGAAGCGGATCGTATAGGCGAGCACAATGGCAAAGGCGGTCCCTGAGAGCAGGAGCCCGGTCGAGATGCCAAACAGCGAGCGCATCGCGCCGTCAACGGCGTTGTCGAGACCAGCAAGAGGGATGAGGAGACCAATGGCAAGCACGGTTCCCGGCACGGCGTAGGAGATCGCCGGGACGACGCTTGCCATCTGGATCAATTGCGAGCGCGTCTGTCGTCTCGCATAGGCGAGCACTACGGCGAAGCCAACGCACAGAACCGCCGCCGCTCCGGCAAGCATCAGACTGTTCAGCGCCAACTTCCAGAACTCCGGCTCTAGCCCCGCCGCTATATGCCTAGCAGCATCATGCATCAGCACGAGAGACGGCAGCACGAAGCCCAACAGAATAGGCAGTGCGCAGGCGAGCGAGGCGAGGGCGCCGCGCGCACCGCTGAGCGTATCCTCCGGCAGATCACGATATTTGCTGGTCGTGTGATGGAAGCGCCGCTTGGCGCGCAGAGCCCGTTCGGCGAGCAATAGGCCTGCGACGAAAATCAGCATGACGCAGGCGATCTGCGCCGCGCCTGCGAGGCTGTTGCGGTCGAGCCACGTATCGTAGACGGCGAGGGTGAGCGTTCTCACGCCGAAGAATTCGACCGCGCCGATGTCGTTCAGCGTCTCCATCAGCGCGAGCGCGACGCCTGCCGCAAGAGCAGGGCGGGCGAGCGGCAATGCCACTTGCCAGAAGGTCTCGGCCGCGTTTCGCCCCAAGGTGCGGCTCACTTCGAGAACGCAGACCGACTGGGCGATGAAGCTCGCCCGAGCGGTGATGTAGACATAAGGATAGAGCACGGCGCTCATCACGAGGATCGCGCCCCATAGGCTTCTGATGTCCGGAAACCAGTAGTCCTTGGCGCTATGCCAGCCGAACGTGGCGCGTAACGCGGTCTGCAAGCTGCCCGAATAGTCGAGCATCTCGAGATAGGCGTAGGCGATGATATAGGTCGGGATGGCTAGGGGGAGCAGAAGCAGCCACTGAAAGAAGCGCCGCCCCGGAAAGCGGTACATGGTGACGAGCCAGGCTGTGCCTGTGCCTATCACAAGAGTGAGCACTCCAACCCCGGCCATCAAGCCGAGCGTGCGACGGAGCGCGCCGGGAAGCACATTGGCGATAAGATGAGGCCAAGTATCGCCGCTCGGCTGAAGTGCAAGGGCCGCGATGGCGACGATCGGCGCGAGCGCAACTAGCGATAGGATGAAGGCCGCTGCCGACCAGCCGAGATTGCCGCTTTCGACGAACCGGTTGAGCCGCCGGCGGAACGGCGAGCGCGGGGCCTGCTCCCGCCCGCCTCGCACGTCAGCGCCGGTCAGTGAGACCGTCCCCGCCGCCCTTGCGCTTGTCTTGCATCAATGCGGCAACCGCCTCCTGAGACAGACGCTGATCGGCCTCTTCCAGCACGTCGGCGAAGACGTTGGCGGCCGAGATCACAGGCTCGACGAGGTCAGATCCGGTGAGCGCGAGCGCGCAGGCGCGCATCGCCGGGCAGCGATGGTGTTGGGAAGCCGCGATCAGCGAGATCGCCATGCACTCATCCGTGCCGAAACCTGAGCAGGCGAATGGATAATATTCGATCTTGCGGGCTGCTGAGCTGCGCACGGCTCTCACCCAGCAAGCGAGCTCGGTGACCGCACGCTTGGCACGTTCGGCACCGAGAACGCGAGAATACTCGTTCCAGCCATGTTCCCAGCAGGAGATGTCGCCCGTGTCGTAGCCGGCAAGCCAGCAGCGGAAACCAACGCCTACCAGCCGCTCGGCGCCGCTCCGCGGCGGCAGCATGCCTCGCGTGACCCGGGCCGAGTCCTTGCCGTCGATCTTCTTGTGAAAGCTCATTGCGTGTTCCTCACGAACTCGCGCCGTCGTCGAAGCCGACCTTGTCGACGAGTTCGCTCGCCTTCTTGCGCAAGGCAGCGACATCGTTGAGCGAGATCGGGTCTGGCTTGAATTCTCCCCACGACTTGACCAGTGGTGACCAAGGGATGCCCTCTTTGACCGGATATTCGTTGTTCACGTCGGCATACATTTCCTGGCCTTTGTCGGAGGCGAGGAATTCGAGCAGCCTCACGGCGTTGTCTTTGTGCGGCGCGTATTTCGCTACCACCGCGCCCGAGATGTTCACATGCGTGCCGCGCTCGTCGGTGTTGGGGAAGATGATGGTGACGGAGTTCGCCCACTCCTTCTGCTCGGGCTCCTTATCGTTCTTGAGCATTGCGCCCATGTAATAGGTGTTGCCGACGGCGATGTCGCATTCGCCGGCATAGACGCCCTTGACCTGCAGGCGGTCGTCGCCAGCGGGCTTGCGCGCGAGATTTGCCTTCACACCTTTCAGCCAAGTCTCGGTCCACTCTTCGCCATGCGCTGCGATCATCGAGGCGATCAGCGCGACGTTGTAGACGTGCTGACCCGAGCGGATGCAGATCTTGCCGCGCCATTTGGGGTCGGCGAGGTCCTCATAGGTGATCTTGTCGAGCCGCACACGCTCTCTCGATGCGTAGACAACCCGCGCGCGCCGCGTAAGCCCGAACCATTGCTTGTCGGCGGCGCGGTAGGCGGGCGGAATCGCTGCATCGAGCGCCGCCGATTGGATCGGCTGGGCGATACCAGCATCGGTCGCCTGCGTGAGATTGCCCACATCGACGGTAAGGAGCACGTCGGCAGGACTGTTGCGTCCCTCCGCCTGGATGCGCTCGATCAGGCCCTTCTCGGCGAAGATCACGTTGACCTTGATGCCGGTCTCTTGGGTGAATTCCTTGAACAGAGGGTTGATCAGATAAGGCTGGCGGTAGGAATAGACGTTGACCTCGCCGGCGTCTTCCGCCGTAGCGTTTGTGGTTGCATGCAGGGGAAAGAGAAGCGCAAGCGCGAAGGCGCAAGCGAGACGCAGTCGCATTTCTTCCTCCAATGGCCCGGGTTCAAGGCCCCGGTATCGGACCTATACGGAAACTTCCGGACCGAGCGATCGGGAAGCGCACTTCTTTTGAATACGGGCCGGATTTGCCGAGTGTCAATAAGAATATCGTAATTGAATCAACTTTAGAAGCCTTCTAACCTCTAATAGGACGGTTCTAAACTTGAGATGTATTATTATAGCAAAAGTAGAGAGTGGTAATCAGAGCTAGATTTTTTGCAGGCGCGCCCGTTCGATTGGTCATCTCGCAAATGCACGGAGTAAAATTGCGAGGGGAGGGCGCGGGCGCGACTTTACTCCGCGAGGTCTGAGGTGAATAGCCGCTCAGGCGGGAAGACGACGTCGGCGGACGTGCCTATCCCAGGCTCGCTGCTCAGGACGAGCCGCGCGCGGTTGGCATCGACGAGAGCCTTGGTAACCGGAAGCCCTAAGCCCGTACCCGACTGTTTGCGCGGGGCAGTGTCGAGTTGATGGAAGGGCTGCATGGCAAAGGCGATCTCGTCGCGTGTCATGCCGACGCCGTTGTCGCGGACGCGCAAGCGAAGCTCGCCGTCAATCATTGTCCCCGACACGATGACCTGGCCGCCCTCCTTGGTGAACTTGATGGCATTGGTGAGGAGGTTGAGCAGGATCTGCTTGAGTCGGCGGGGATCGGCGACGACGGAAGGAAGCTTCTCCGCGAGCGAGGTCCTGAGCACGATGCGCGACCGCTTGGCTAATGGCTGCAAGCTGTTGACGCAATCCTCTACGAGCTCGGGAACATCGACGGCGGTGAAGTCGAGTTCGAACTTGCCGGCCTCGATCTTGGAGATGTCGAGCAGATCGTTGAGGAGCGAGAGCGCGTAAAGTCCGCTTTGATGAATATCCTCGACGTAACCCTTATAGCGGGCATTGCCGATTGGACCGAAGCGCTCCTGGAGCATCAGTTCGGTGAAGCCGAGGATCGAGTTCAGCGGCGTGCGCACCTCGTGGCTTACCTTGGCGAGGAAGTCGAGCCGTCGCGAAGCTTGCCCCTCGTCCGACTCCGCCTCTGAGATCACGCTCTCCTCATCAAGCGCCATCTGGTCGACGAGGCGAAGCAGCGTGAGCCTTGTGTCGGCATCGACCACGCACGAAGCAAACGCGACCTTGAGTCTGCGGCGCGAGCGCGTGAGCGCATCGACGGGCGCGCTTCGCTCACCGCCATTCTCGTTGGTGAGCGCAGAAAGTCCGTGCGGCAGGATCGCATGCAGTCCACCGGCATCGATCAGTTCGGCGAGCGAGCGGTAGCCGAAGGCAAAGGCGAAGGCGGAATTGGTATGGACGAGCCTGCCATGATCAAGAAGCGCAATCGCCGCCGGCATTGCTTCGAGCAATAGCTTGACGCCCTGGGGGCCGAGCGCGAGCGTTGGCGTGGCGGTCTCGTGCGGAGGCTCGGGCGTGCTCGGCAGTGGCAGACCCCGGCCCTCGAGCGCGCGCGCGATATGCTCGAGCGCCTCGCGGTCGCCATCGAGCTCCTCCAATCGTCGCTGCAGTCTGAGGTCGGCCATCTCGCGGGCCCACTCTGAAAAAACCGGTAAAGCTCGCTCCGGACGCCTTTTTGGCGCGGATTCATCAGGCCAAAGCGCCTCCCTTGGGGCGCTCGCTCGACTCAGCCACTAAATTTAGGCGAATTCGCCTTTTTGAATAGGGTTAATGCGAAAACTTCGACGGCACGACTAAAAAAGTACTGACGCGCTTAAAGACCCCTTGCCTTATCGCAACGCAGCATTTATATTGCAGTGCAACACACAATGCGGGGACCCATGCCCCGTCATGGGTTGAACCCGCTGCCGACGCGAAACGAGTCCAAGCAGAGGTAACAACCATGAGCGACACCTATTCCCCCCAAGCCGCCGCCGAGCAGGCGCGCGATGCATTCCGCAAAGCCGCGAAGGAATTCGAGGGCCTGAAGCTCGACACGGCCGTGCCCGAGAGCGTACGCGCTCTTGCCGAGAAAACCGTCAACCAGACCCGCGAAGCTTATGAACGCGGTAAGGAGCAACTCGAGGAGGCGATCGATGCGCTCGAGCGGTCCTTCGATGCCGCCGGCCAGGGCGCGACCGCCTTCAATCGCAAGCTCATCGACCTCGCGCAGCGCAATCTCAATTCCGGCTTCGACCTCGCCAAGAAGCTCGCCGGCGCGAAGACCATCGGTGAGATCATCGAGCTCCAGTCGGCCTTCATCCGCAGCCAGTTTGACGTGTTCGCCAATCAGGCGAGCGAGATCAGGGCTCTGAGCCAGAAGATCGCCGCCGATGCCAGCGAGCCAATCAAGCATCAGATGACGAAGACCTTCGAGGCCGCGCGCAAGTCGTAGTTCGATCCTTCTTCCCGCGAGTGACAGTGCCAGTGATGAGGCCCGGGCATTTCGTCCGGGCCTTTTTGCGCGCGAGAGGTCCGCTTTACACCGACGAAAGGGGTCGGCGAGAATCATACGCCCGCTTGCAACGACTCCTGCCTCCGCTTAGGTTCCCTCGCGAAGGCACCCGCAGAGTATGCCGCCGTAGCTCAGCTGGTTAGAGCGCTTGACTGTGGATCAAGAGGTCGGTGATTCGAATTCACCCGGCGGTACCACCCTGCTGACAGGATATCCGCCTCACCCTGCGGCCGCGCCATAACGCGGGGAGGGTCGCGTCTAGACAAAACAAGCAAAAAGGACCCCGACCCAAGAGGGCCGGGGTTTTTTGGCATTTGCCGGAGAAAAAACTAAGGGCGTTACCGATCGACTAACCGAGCTTCAACGGCTGGGTTGCCACGGCCTTCTCATGATGGCCGAAGCAGCCACCGAGCCCGATCGTTGCAGTGATGATGATGGCGCAAGCTAGAAAGAGGCGCATGGATTGATCCCCCAAAGTCCCCTGAAGGCATTCACCTTAGCGGATAATCCCGCGGATGGCTGTGACACTTGGGACACGCTTGGATCAAAAATGAACATTAGCCACAGCCCCGAGCCTTGGATTTCTGGGATTTTTGGACGTCCAGCCTAAAAGACCAAAGCGGAGCAGGACCTCGTCAAATGTCAGAGGCCCGAAGAGGGCCCAGGCCGAGAACTCACGAGCTTCAGAGTGAGGAAAAAACGAAGGCAGCGACCGTCTGGCGACGCCGCTGCCCAAAATTCAAGGTCCTGATTCGGAGCTCTCGCGCTCTACTTTTTCTGGAAGTATGGCGACGAATAGGTCCAGGCAGGCGCCTCGGCACCAGGCGCCGGAATCGAAATCGCGTTCCCGTATTGAGAGATGTGGGAATCAGTCCAATCCGACTCGCCGCTTGCGAGCGGCATGGCGAGCGAGCGTGCGCCGCTGTTGGCCTTGATGAAATCGTCGACTGGGGAGGAGAAATGGCTCGAGCCGTCCTCGAGACTCGCATTTTGGCCCTCGATATCGAAGGCATACGCGCTTCCTGATGCGGCGACGAAGCACGCCGCGCCGCACACCCCCAGCACGAGACGAAGATGCTTCATTGGAAATCCCCCGAAACAGCTCTTGATTTGAGGGCAACATAGCGCTTTTTGCGCCGGAGCGCCACCGCGACACGTTGGACTTGTCTCGAAGCCAGAAACTTTGACGGCTGTTTCGTGGCCGCGGCCGCACTGATACAAGCGCAGGCGCCATGGCTCCCCGCCTTCTCTACGTCGTGACCGAAG
Organism: Actinomycetota bacterium; assembly: GCA_050257815.1. GTDB lineage: Bacteria > Pseudomonadota > Alphaproteobacteria > Rhizobiales > Methyloligellaceae > Methyloceanibacter. The sequence goes on along the minus strand of JBLMXO010000159.1, from coordinate 5,006 downwards.
ACTGGTACTTCTTGTCGCACCGCCTGCCCATGGCGCGCGCGGCGATGGATGCCGGTTATGAGGTTCATGTCGCCACCCGCATCAAGGACGGTAAGGCGGCGATCGAGCACGAAGGCTTCGTGCCACATGCGCTCTCGTGGAGCCGGGGCAGTCTTTCGCCGCACGGGAGCCTCGCCGCGATCATCGAGCTCAGGCGTCTCTTCCACGAGCTCGACCCCGATATCATCCACAACATCGCCTTGAAGCCGGTCCTACTCGGGACGACTGCAAGCCTAGGACTTTCTCGCACTGCCCTGGTCAACAGCCTGACCGGGCTCGGCACGCTGTTCATCGGCGAGGCCAAGGTTGGCGAGACCACGCGCCGCCTTGTGCGCTTCGCATTGTCCAGGTTGCTCAAGCGTCGGCGCAGCCGGACAGTGGTGCAGAACCCTGATGATCGTGCTTTCGTCAGCGAACTCGGCGTGCCCGACGCCGCCATCGTGCTCATTGGCGGATCTGGCGTGGACACGCACCTGCTCACGCCGCTGCCCGAGCCTCCGTCGCCCCCTGTGACTGCGGCCTATGTCGGCCGAATGCTTGCCGATAAGGGCGTGCTGACTCTGGTCGAAGCCTTCTCGTCTCTCGGCAAACGCGGCGTCGCGCTGAAGCTCTTGCTCGCGGGCGACTGCGACAAGGAAAATCCGGGATCGCTCGCGCCCGAGCAACTACGCGAGTTCGCAAGCCTCTATGGCATCGAGTGGCTTGGCCATGTCGCGGACATCAGGACGGTATGGGCGCGCGCGCATTTCGCCTTGCTCGCCTCGCGCCGTGAGGGCTTGCCCAAGAGCCTGCTCGAGGCGGCGGCTTGCGGACGCGCGATGGTCGCGACCAATGCACCGGGCTGTCGGGAGATCGCCATCGAGGGAGTGACGGCCCTCACTGTGCCGGTCGACGATCCGGATGCTCTAGCCGAAGCGATGGAGTGCCTCGCGAGCGACGCCGAGCTCCGCAAGCGCTTTGCCGCCAATGCACGCACGCTCGTCGAACGCAAGTTCTCCGCCGACGCCATCGGCAAGGAGACTGTCGCCCTATACGATCAGCTCAGGGTGACGTAGAGCGCGCCTCGGCCCGCATCATGGCAACGATGCCATCGTGGATCGAGATCGACGGCCGCCAGCCGATCCCCATAAGTTTGGAAGGATCGATCACGAAGCTACCCGAGATGCGCTCCCATTCTGCCTCCTTGCCGAAGGTTCGCATCAAGCGCTTCACCGCGCCTTGCGGCACACCGACGAGGAGAGGCGGTCGGTCAAGCCCCTCGCGCATGGCGCTCACGAGATCGGCCACGCTGATCGGTTCGACATCGGCGACGAGGAAAGTCTCGTTCGCCGCCCGCTCGGAACTAAGCACGAGCGAGACCGCGGCGATGAAATTCTCGAGCGCGAGCAGGGAGCGGCGATTGTCAAGATTGGCGAAGGGAAGGGGCATCGGCGTCTTGGCAAGCGTGGCGAGCGAGGCGATGTTGCCCTTGACCCCGGGCCCGTACACGACCGCGGGGCGAAGGATGGTGAAGGCGCTGCCGCTTGCCGCGATCAGCCGCTCGGCCTCGAGCTTCGAGCGACCATAGGCATCGGTCGGCTGGGCTACATCGGTTTCGGTAATCGCGTGGTCGGCTGAGAGCCCCGCCTGCGCTCTGACCGATGAGGCGAACACGAGACGTTTGACCCTGGCGCGTGCCGCGGCCTCTGCTAGCTCGCCAACCGCGAGTGCATTGATGCGCCGGTAGACATTTTCGGCAAGCACACCAGGCGCATGAGCAAGCCCGGCAAGATGGACCACATGGCTCACGCCATTAAGCAGCCCTGACCAATCGACGGGCCGCGAAAGGTCCGGCAGCGCGACCGGCGTGACGCCTGCGGTCACCGGAGCCGAGTGAGGATCGCGCGCGGCCGCCCTTACCTCAAATCCCTCTTTCCTGAGCGCCCCGACTAAGCTCCGGCCAATGAATCCTGAGGCACCGGTGACGAGAACGGTTCCACTCACATCCGGCCTCGCCCGAGCCAGCGAAGCGTAGCGGCCGTAGAGAGGATGCCAAGCGCGAGGACCACAAGCTGCACGATGAGCGACTGCGACAACGCCGCGGCAACCGCGAGCAGCGCGAGAGCGAGTCCCTGGAGAAAGATGCGGTTGGTGACTTGGGGAACACTACGGCCGCCCGTCACCGCACGCTGGTAATAGTGAGAGCGGTGGGCCGATAGGAACGGCTCCTTGTTGATCATGCGGCGGACGAGTGTGATGCCCGTATCGGCGATCATGTAAAGCGGGAGCAGGATCGCAGCAGTTAGACTCGCCTCGGCGACGTAGATCAGCATCAATGAGAGGCAAAGCCCGATCGGCAGGCTTCCGGCATCGCCGAGAAAGATGCTGGCCGGATGCTTGTTGAAAATGGCGAAGCCCAGCATGGCACCAAGCAGCGCGAGCGCAAGCAGGCCGATCCAAGCGGGCACGACGCCAAAAGCGTGAAGGATGGCGACGGCAAGCGTAATGGGGACGACCTCCACCACCGTCATCCAGTCGAGACCGTCCAGAAAGTTCACGGCGTTGACGAACCCGACGGTTCCCACCACGAGCAGCGCACGCTCGAGCCACAGCGGAAGGATCGCCGGCAGGATGCGCACATCCTCCGGCAAGGTCAGAACGATGATGAGCGCAGCGAGCGTCTGGCCAATGAACCGCCACCACACGGAAAGTGCGTGCGCGTCGTCGAGCGTGCCGAGCAGGGTGAGGAAGCTCGCCGCCACAAGCGCCGGTGCGAGGCTGACAATTCCGAATTGATGCATGAGTACCGCTGCAAGCCCGCAGACGATGATAAGAGCGAGCATCACCGCAAGTCCTGCTCCTTGAGGGGTTGGGATCTTGTGCGAGGAGCGGTCGTTCGGATGAGCCGTGAGGTGGCGTATGAGGATCGGCCTGAGCGTCATGATCGCTGCCGCGCTGATCGCGGCACTAGCAGCAGTGATCGCGGCCCCAATCAGAAGCTCGGGCAGAGACATCGCCTAGTGCAGCGTGCGTGCGGCGGGTTGCCATTCGTTCTTGGCAGGGACCGGATGCACTATGCTCGCCGGCACATAGCCCTCGACGGTCGCCCGAAGCGTCTCCTGGAGCTCTGCCACGTCAAGCTTCTGGATCGCCTCTTCGAGCCGCTCAAGCGCCGTCGCGAGCTCCTCGTAGGGAAGGATCGGCTCTGAGTTCTTGAAGATGCGCGGATGGCTGGTCCCAGTCGTGTTCTCGCCGATGAGAAGCTCCTCGTAGAGCTTCTCCCCGCGCCTCAGCCCGATATATTCGATGGCGATATCGCCTTCGGGATGGTTCTCGTCGCGCACCTCGAGCCCCGAGAGACGAACCATGGTGCGGGCGAGGTCGTCGATCTTCACCGGCGTTCCCATCTCGAGGACGAACACCTCGCCGCCGACGGCCATGGTTCCCGCCTGGATGACGAGCTGGGCTGCCTCGGGGATCGACATGAAATAGCGGATCACCTCCGGATGGGTAACGGTGACGGGTCCCCCCGCCCTGATCTGATTGCGGAAGCGCCGCACCACCGAACCCGATGAATCGAGCACATTGCCGAACCGCACCATGGTGAAGATCGTTGCCGAGTGGCGATCCCGGGCGAAAGCCTGAAGGATCAGCTCGGCGAGCCGCTTGCTCGCGCCCATGATATTGGTCGGGCGCACCGCCTTGTCGCTCGACACCAGCACGAAGCGCTCGACGCGCGCCTCCTTTGCCGCCTCGGCGACGGCAAGCGTGCCGAAGGTATTGTTCTGCAATCCCGCGAACGGGTTGGCCTCGACGATCGGCACATGCTTGTAGGCGGCGGCGTGATAGATCACTTCGACATCGAGCTCCGCGATGGTGCGGGCCACGAGCTTGCGGTCGAGCACCGAGCCGAGCACTTGCACGACCTTTGTGGCCTCGGCAGTGGCACGTCCGCCTTCGTCCTTGTGCAGCCGCTCGTTCAACTCCTCGATCTCCATCGAGATTTCGTAAAGCGCGACCTCCGAGAGCTCGAACAGAACGAGCGTCTTCGGTCCGAGCCTGAGCAGTTGGCGAGTGAGCTCCGAGCCGATCGAGCCGCCAGCTCCGGTGATCATCACCACCTTGCCATGCACATTGGCGGTGAGCAGCTCGAGGTCGGGAGTCACCGGGTCGCGCCCCAACAGATCCTCGACGTCGATCGGCCGGAGATCGCTCACCTCAACACGGCCTGAGGCGATCTCCTCGAGCGCCGGCAGCGTCTTCACCACCACGGGATAAGCCTCGAGGAGACGGATAGCGAGGCGCCGCTCGCTGCGGAGGGCGGACGGGGTCGCCAGCAGCACCTCTTTCACATCTTCGCTAGCGATGGTCTTTCCGATCTTCTCGGGCCTGAGCACCTTGACCCCGTGCACCATCTGTCCCGCCAGGGACGGATTAGAGTCGATGAAGGCGACGGGCTTGTAGTTACCGGTCTCGTTCAGCGCGCGGAGCAGCTGGATGCCGAGCTTGCCCGCGCCGTAGATGATGACCCGCTTACGCTCGTCGAAGCTCACGCCCTTATGCTCGGGTGCGAGCCTGAGAAGTGTCGCGCCGGCCCATTGCCGGCTTAATCTGATCAGGCCAGCGGCGATCAGGCCATAGATCACGATCACCGACCGCGGATGGACCTTGATCCCGCTCATCAACACCACGAGCGCCCACAGCACCGTGGCGATGATTACGGCGACATAAATACGGGTGGTGCCCTCAGACCCGATGAAGCGGGTGACGAGCTTGTAGAGGCCGCGCATGTAAAAGACGAAAACGCCGATCAAGGGTGCCGCCGCCGCCAGCAGGATCTTCGGCCAAGTATCGGGCACATAAAGCTGGCTGAGACGGAGCGAATAGGCGAGCCACAACGCGAAGGTGAGCATCGCGAGGTCGTTGACGATCAGCAATGTCCGCTTGAACCAGCGAGGACGCTCGATCAGCCAGACGGCAAAACGCAT
>JBLMXO010000158.1:0-3280 GCA_050257815.1 Actinomycetota bacterium | reverse complement strand
GGCTGCGATGCCTTCTTGAACAAGGCGCAAGCCTGAGTGGCTTCGGCGGCGTTGGCGAACGGCCCGGCGATCAGCCGCCACTTCTTGTCGGGAGCAAGCACGCGGCGCGGCTGGAGGCCGGCCACGAGAGCGGCATGGTTGGTGAGGAACTCGCGCCAAAGCGGGCGCAATGCATCCTGCTTGGCGACGGTGCCGATTTCGATGCCATAGCGCGTCGTGCCGTTATTGGCATCGGGGGGCAAGGCAACGGGATCGAGACTCGCACTCTCGGTCGCCGCGGGATTGGGCCCTTGTGGGTTTCCGGGCGAAGGTGATGACACATCAGCGCTGCTCGGCGATGTGTCCTCGACTGGCGGGACTTCGGCCTCGGAGACGGTTACCGGCGGCGGGATATTGTTCTTCTCGGAATCGGCGGTCTCATCATCGGTGGTGACCGGGGGCGGAGGCGCGGCCGCTGGTTTGGGCTCGGCCCTCTCGGCGGGCTTGGGCTCGGCGGCGGCCACGGTGACTGGTGCAGGCGCGGGCTTCTCCGGCGGCTTGGCCTCGGCCGGGTGGACCACAGGCGTCGGTTTCTCAGGAGGAGGGGGTAGGGTGATCGCGGGCGCGGCAGCGACCGCTTCGGGCTTCTTGGGAGGCTGGGCCGGTTCGGCTTTTGCCTCCTCCGGAGCCTCAGCCGGCGCGGCCGTCACGGGGCTCGGAGCGGGATTCGAGGCAAGCGGGCTTGTGCCATTGATATGTGCGCTGAGGTCAGCGACTTGCTGCGACAGATCGCGCACCTGCTGCTTGATGTCATCGAGCTCCTTGTCGCGCGCCTCGAGCAGTTCGGAAATGCGGTCGGCCGAAAGCGAGGCGCCTGCTGAGCCCGTCAGGGCCGAGGTTGCATCGCTCAAGGAAGAGCCGAGGCTGGCCTGGCTGCCGAAGGCCGATGGATTGGTGAGAAGGGTGAAAAGATAGAGGCCTGAAACCCCCGCGAGCGCGATCCAGAAGAAGGCCATGACGCTCTTGGTCATGTTCTTACCTTCGCTTCGGCGTCTTCTCAGCATCGGGGTCGAAGCCTCCCGCCCTCAAAATTCCGGTCCAAAAACGACGTCAATATGGCTAATGCCGCTTGCCCGCCCAATCCTGTGGAGATTACTCCCTCGGTTCTTCCCGTCAATTCGTCGCAGCAAACGGCTTGCTCGCAAACCCCGCCAGATTATGGCCCTGATCATCGCTTTGGACTAGACAAGTCGCCACTGGACGGCGCACTTGCGGAGTGATTCGGGGCTCGCCCCTGTGACGATGGAAGGATGCGACGCCGGTGCAAAAGACAGGATTATCGCCAGTGGCGATCTTCATCCTGGGCGGGCTCTCAAGGGCACGCTCTTTGCTCGGGATTTCATCGTGTTAGACAGCGTGACTGAACCTCGGTGCAAAGCATCATGACGCCACCTGCTTCTCTCGCCATTATCCTTGCCGCCGGCAAGGGCACGCGATTGAAATCGGCAATCCCCAAGGTGCTGCACAAACTCGCCGGCGCGCCGATGCTCGCGCATGTTCTCGCCACTGCGCATGCTTCAGGGATCGGAAGGCTTGCGCTTGTGGTCGGACCCGGCATGGACGACGTGGCAAAGGCGGCCACTGCACCCGATCAGAAGCTCCAGGTCTTCATCCAGCCCGAGCAACAGGGGACCGCCGATGCGGTGAAGGCGGCTCGGCCTGCCTTCGAGGATTTCAAGGGTCATGTGCTCATTCTTTACGGCGACACGCCGCTGCTCAGGCCCGAGACGTTGAAGGCAGTCGGCGCCGAGCTGAATGCTGGTGCCGACCTCGTGGTCATCGGCTTCGAGGCCGAGAACCCGACCGGCTATGGGCGCCTTCTGCTCGACGAGAGGGGGCGGCTCATGGCCATCCGCGAGGAGAAGGATGCGAGCGATCAAGAGCGTGCGCTCACCCTGTGCAATTCAGGCATCATGGGATTCCGCTCGGCAAAGACCCTGCTCGGTCTGCTCGCCCGCATCGGCAAGAACAACGCCAAAGGCGAGTTCTATCTGACCGATGCGGTCGCTCTCGCCTCCGGCGACAAGCTCGAAGCGCGGATTGTGCTGGGAAGCGGGTCGGAGGTACTCGGCGTCAATTCTCGTGCCGAGCTTGCCGAAGCCGAAGCCGCCCTGCAGCAGCGCTTGCGCGCGCGCATCATGGCAGAGGGCGCCACGCTGATCGCTCCCGAGACCGTATTCGTCAGTCACGACACCAAGATCGGCAAGGACGTGCTGATCGAGCCGCACGTGATTATCGGCCAGCGGGTCACGATCGCCGATGGAGCAATTATCAAGTCCTTCTCCTATATGGAGGATGCGCGGATCGGCGAAGGCGCGACGGTCGGGCCGTTCGCGCGGCTGAGACCTGGCGCCGACCTTGCCAGAGGCGCGCATATCGGCAATTTCGTCGAGATCAAGCAGTCGGAGATCGCCGAAGGCGCCAAGGTCAATCACCTGACCTATATCGGCAACGCCAGTGTCGGTGCGCGCGCGAATATCGGCGCCGGCACCATCACCTGCAATTACGATGGCTTCGCCAAGCATAAGACCGAGATCGGAGCGGGCGCCTTCATCGGCTCGAACTCATCGCTCGTCGCCCCGGTGAAGATCGGCGAAGGTGCCTATATCGGCTCTGGCAGCGTCATCTCGAAGGACGTCGAAGCCGATGCGCTCGCTCTCAGCCGCGCGCCGCAAGAGGAGCGCAAGGGCTGGGCCGCGCGCGCACGCGCGCAGCGCGGCAAGGCCAAGGACAGCGGAAACAAAGGGACATAGCTCGTGAGTTGCGGCATGGAATTGGTCCAATTAGTCCAGTGCATGGGTAGGCGGGAGTAGGGGACGATGTGCGGCATCGTTGGTGTGCTCGGCAAAGGGCCGGTCGCAGAGCAACTCGTCGACGCGCTGAAGCGTCTCGAATATCGCGGCTATGACTCTTCCGGCGTGGCGACCGTGGAGAACGGACATCTCGAGCGGCGTCGGGCCGAAGGCAAGCTGCGCAATCTCGAGCAGAAGCTGAAGACCGAGCCGCTGATGGGCTCGACCGGGATCGGTCACACGCGCTGGGCGACGCACGGCAAGCCGGTCGAGGCCAATGCCCATCCGCATATGACCGAACTCGTATCGGTCGTGCATAACGGCATCATCGAGAATTTTCGCGAGCTGAAGGCCGAACTCGTGGCGCAAGGGGCGGTATTCAGCTCCGACACCGACACTGAAGTCATCGCCCATCTCATTACCCGCGAGCTGAAGGCCGGCAATGATCC
>JBLMXO010000157.1:0-8087 GCA_050257815.1 Actinomycetota bacterium | reverse complement strand
CGGGGACGGAGAAGCCGAGCACGATGAGCAGACTCGTCATCAGCGTCGCCACCGTGAGCGCGACATTGGTGAGAGCGGCGGCGGCGGACTGGTCGAGCGAGAAGGCATAAATGCGTGCAAGTTTGCCATCTTGCATGACGGGCACGAAGGCGATGCGCGTGTCACCCGCCTCGTCGGTCCGCGAGACCTCGACGGCGTTGTCGCGACGAGACATGGCCAGAGCATCGTCGACCTTGCCGAGTGCGAGCAGAGAGGCCAGCTTTTCGGCAGAAAGTTTGCCGGCGGTGGCAATCGGTTTCCCGTCAGGCGAAAGCACGGCGAAACCATCGAGCTTGCTCACAAACTCGTCTTTCGCTTGATTGCCACGGAACACCCAGCCCTTGGTGAGCTGGTTGAACATTTCGATCAGACCGAAGCCGTCTTGATTGAAATTCTGATGGGAAGGTTGGTTCGCCTGAAACGTTTGCCAGATCCTGCTCAAACGCCTTCTGGTCGAGCACCTTCACGTCAACGTCAAGGACATGGGTAGGAGGCGCGGACGATTGCGCGAGTTTGGTATCGACCTGACGAGCCCAGATCAACGCCGCATCGTGCGCATCGCGGCCGAGCACGTAACCCACGGTCGAGCGGCCAGAAAGAACGCCGGCGACAACGGTAAGCAAACCGAGAACAACAAGGCCGGCCATAACCAGCCGATCCCGAGCGCCCACTTCTTTCATTTGACAAATTCCCATAGCCACCCTGATCAGAGTGGTCATAGCCAAAGGGCGTTAAGGCAGGGCCAAGATTTCCGGTAAATGCTGCGTTAAGCAATCAGGCCCAGGCGAAGGCGACCTTGCGCAGCGTCACCTCGCCGAAGGTTTCAGCACCTTCGGCGATGGGCTTGCCTCCAAGGCGGAGATAGAAGGCACACGCCGCGTCGTTATCGGCCAAAGCCCAAATGAGAAGCCCGCGAAGCCTAAGCTCGGAAAGCCGGGTGCGTGCTCCGTCGAACAACTTTTCGCCAAGACCGAAGCCCTGATAGGTGGGATGCAGGTAGAGCTCGAAGATCTCGCCTTGGAACGGCGCGCGTCCGAGACGGCAGCGGCCATAGGTTACATACCCTGCCGCCGCGCCGTCGAAGTCGAGCACGAGCAGCGGCGTACGCTTCCTGAGCGCGCTCTCCCACCAACGCAGGCCCCGGCGCGCAATCATGCGCTCAAGCGAGAGATGCGGGATGATGCCCTGATAAGCGTTGCGCCATGCCTCCTCGTAGGCCGATGCAAGGGCAGGAGCATCCTTCAATCTTGCAGGCCTGACATGGACGACATCAACGGGCATAAGCAGAGCCTAGCGCAGAGTCGAGGCGTTCGGCAAAGGGGTCGTTGCGCTTATCCCGAGTCCGCGCTCGCGAGACGCATCGGCGGTCATGCACCAAGAAAAAAGCGAGCCGGCATGGCGCCGGCTCGCCCATCCACGCGGAACCTCTTAAGCCGCTAGTAGCGCGAGATCAGGATCACGCCGAAGTCTTTGTCGAGCTTGATGTCCATGGTGCCCATCTTGCACTTGGCATCGTCGATCTCGTAGATGCCTTCCTGCTCGTGCTTCACGCCCTCCGGGTCCTTGCAACCGAGGTCAGCGAGGGCTGCGGTAACTTTGGCCATGTCAGCATCGGAGATTTTGTCGTCATCATCGTCCTTGGCGAGGGCGAAGTTGGTGCATCCCAGGGCCAAGGCCAGCGCTAGAGCAATGGTCTTCGTCATAAGCGATTCTCCTGTTTCGAGTTGGGGCCGTAGTAATCCGGCGAGCGACGCGCCCGCATGAAAGGAAAATTACTTTGCCCAATCAGGAGTAATGCTTGAGATCACTCAGAATTGGTGCGGCGCTGCTGGCAAATTGCGGGGAGAATCTGCGGCAAATTTAGCAGGGAACATCAGGCAGCATTCTCGGCAACGCGCTGCCGTTCCGCCTTCTTGCGCTCGTTCGGATCGAGGTACCGCTTGCGCAGCCGGATGGATTTCGGCGTGACCTCGACCAGCTCGTCGTCTTGGATGTAGGCAAGCGCCCGCTCGAGCACCATGCGGATCGGCGGGGTCAGCCGCACGGCCTCGTCCTTCGACGTGGCGCGCACATTGGTGAGCTTCTTGCCTTTGAGCACGTTGACCTCAAGGTCATTATCGCGATTGTGCTCGCCCACGATCATGCCGCGATAAACCTTCCAACCGGGCTCGATCATCATCGGCCCGCGGTCCTCGAGGTTCCACAGCGCATAGGCGACCGCCTCCCCCTGGTCGGTTGAGATGAGCACGCCATTCCGCCGTCCCTGGATTGCGCCTTTGTGCGGCGCATAGCCATGGAACAGGCGATTCATGATGCCGGTGCCGCGCGTGTCGGTGAGGAGCTCGCCCTGATAGCCGATCAGCCCCCGCGTCGGCGCATAGAATACGAGCCGCTGACGCCCACCGCCCGAGGGCTTCATCTCCACAAGCTCGGCCTTGCGCTCGGCGAGCTTCTGTACCACGACGCCCGCATGCTCCTCATCGAGGTCGATGACGACCTCCTCGATCGGCTCGAGCAGGGTGCCGTCATCGCCGCGCTTGAGCAGGACCCTGGGACGCGACACGGAGAGCTCGAAGCCCTCGCGCCGCATGGTCTCGATCAGGATGCCGAGTTGCAACTCGCCGCGGCCCGCGACTTCCATCGAATCGCGTTCCTCCGATTCGGCCACGCGCAACGCGACATTGCCCTCGGCCTCGCGCAAGAGCCGGTCGCGGATCATGCGGCCCGTCACCTTGGTGCCCTCGGTGCCGGCAAGCGGAGAATCGTTGACGCGGAAGGTCATCGACAGAGTCGGCGGGTCGATCGGCTGAGCGGGCAGCGGCGCCATGACCTCTGGAGCGCAGATCGTATGCGCAACGGTTGCGTTGGGAAGACCGGCGAGGGACACGATGTCGCCGGCGGTCGCCAGCTCCAGGCCAACGCGCTCGAGCCCGCGAAAGGCGAGCACTTTGGAGACGCGGCCCTGCTCCACGAGCTTGCCGGTATGGTCGAGGACCTTGACCGGCTGGTTCGGCGCAATCGAGCCCGAGGTGATTCGTCCCGTGACGATGCGGCCGAGATAGGGATTGGCCTCGAGAATGGTGCCGAGCAGGCGGAAGGGGCCCTCTTCGATCCTGGGCGGCGCGACACGGCGGAGCACAAGATCGAATAGAGGCTTCATGCCCTCGTCCTTGGGGCCCTCCGGGCTTGCGCCCATCCAGCCTTCCTTGGCAGAGCCATAGAGGATCGGGAAGTCGAGCTGCTCGTCGGAGGCTTCGAGCGCGGCGAAGAGGTCGAACACGTCGTTGACGACCTCCTGGGGCCTTGCGTCGGAACGGTCGACCTTGTTGATCACGACGATGGGCTTGAGACCCATCTTGAGCGCTTTGGACACAACAAATTTCGTTTGCGGCAAAGGACCTTCGGCCGCATCGACCAAGACGAGTGCGCCGTCTACCATGTTCAGGATGCGCTCGACCTCGCCGCCGAAATCGGCGTGGCCTGGCGTATCGACGATATTGATGCGCGTGCCCTCCCACACGATCGAGGTTACCTTGGCGAGGATGGTGATGCCGCGCTCGCGCTCGAGATCGTTGGAATCCATGGCGCGCTCGGCCACCCGCTGGTTCTCGCGGAAGGCGCCGGACTGCTGGAGGAGCCGGTCGACCAGCGTTGTCTTCCCATGGTCGACATGGGCAATGATGGCAATATTGCGAAGATTCATGAGATTAAAATGCGCGAACGCGGGCCAAAATGGCCCGCGCTTCCTAAGACTGGGATATATAGGTCGTGTGACAAAGACGCAATGGCGTCTCACGGGGGCCTTAAGTCCATCCTCAAATCCAGTGACGCGCTGTCACACGCGGCCCTCGCTGGTCATGCGCGTCCTGCGTCTCCACGTAACGTTGGCGTAAGGGGACATGAATTCCATGGAGCTAAGGAGCTAACATGTGCGGCATAGCGGGGGTGGTTGATCTCAAAGGCGTCAGCGAGCCCGACCGGGCGCTGGTGGGCCGCATGGCGACCGCACTCCGACACCGTGGGCCTGACGGCGTCGGCTATCTCATGGCGCCCGGCATCGGCATGGGCAATCGCCGACTCGCCATTGTCGGCGTCACCAATGGCCAGCAGCCCATCTTCAACGAAGCGGGCAATGTCGGTGTGATCGCCAATGGCGAGCTGTTCGACTACCCGGAGCTTAAAGCCGAACTCCGAGCGAAGGGCCACGTCTTCAGCAGCGACTCAGATACCGAGCTGATCGTGCATCTCTATGAGGAGTACGGCGAGGATCTGTTCGAGCATCTCAAGGGGCAATTCGCTTTCGTGCTGGTCGACTTCGCGCGCTGCCTCGTGCTGCTCGGGAGGGATCGCGTCGGCATCTGTCCATTACACTGGTCGCGGCAGGGCGATTGCCTCTATTTCGGCTCGGAGATCAAAGCCCTGTTCGCCTCGGGTGCCGTGCCGCCCGCGCTCGATCCGCGCGGGCTCGACCATATCTTCACCTTCTTCGCCATGGGAACGCAGCGCACGATGTTCTCGGGCGTGCAGTCGCTCCGGCCCGGTCATTATCTGCGCGTCGCCTTCCGCAACGACGGCACCGCCGCCGAGATCGAGGAGCGCTGTTACTGGGATCTCGATTTTCCTGATTGGGGCGATGAGGACGACTTTGCCGATGAGAACGCGCTCGTCGACGAATTCGAGCGCGTGTTCAGCCGCGCCGTCGAGATCAGGCTGAGGGCCGAGGTGCCGGTGGTGGGCTATCTGTCGGGCGGCGTCGATTCGGCCTATGTGCTAGCCACCGCGTCCAAGCTTCGCGGCAGGCCGCTGCCGTGCTTCACCGTGAGAGTGCCGGATTCGCAACTCGACGAGACGGCGCTCTCGAGGGGCACAGCGCAGATGATCGGCAGTCAGCAAACCGTGCTCGAGGCTGGCTCCGATGTGATCGCCGCCAACTATGCGAGACTCATCCAAGCGGCCGAGAGTCCCGTGCTCGACACCTCGTGCGCGGCGTTGCTCGGGCTGTCGCGCAAGGTCCGCGACCTCGGCAACAAGGTGGTGCTGACGGGCGAGGGTTCCGACGAAGCCTTCGCCGGCTATCTTTGGTTCAAGTGGCGCGAGATCGCGCGCGCCCTCGATGTGGGCCCGTTCAAGCCGAGCACGGTGATGAGCCGCCTCGTGCGCAAGTACGGCACCCCTGAGATCGGCTTTAGCGAGTTCAAGCGGATCGACGCGATGATCGGCGGCCCGCATGCCCAATCGATCCTCTACAATCTCGTCGCGAGCTCGCGGCACCGCTATTACAGCGACGGCTTCAGGGAACAGCTCGGTGGCCATGTCGCCTATGAGGATCTCAATTTCGATCCCAAACGGCTGCTCCGCTGGCACCCGCTCAATCGCTCGCTCTATTTCGGTTACAAGGTTCTGCTAGCCGGAATGCTGCTGAGCCACAAGGGCGACCGCATCACTATGGCGAACAGCGTGGAGGCCCGTTACCCGTTCCTCGACGAGAACGTGATCGCGCTCGCGGCACGTTTGCATCCACGCTTCAAGCTCCGCCGTGGGACCAAGGACAAATATGTCCTGCGCAAGGCGGCCGAGCGGCTTCTGCCGGTCGAGGTGGCGCAACGCCGCAAGTCTATGTTCCGTCTGCCGCTCGCCGAGAGCTTCTTCATCACGCCGCCGCCTTTCGTGCGTGACCTAATGAGCGAGGAAGCGTTGGCCAAGACCGGCTATTTCAACGTGGCGAGCGTCAGGCGCGATTATCAAAGCTTCCATGATGGGTCGGAGCACAAGATCGGCACCTTCGCGAGCCTCGGCCTGACCGGAGTGATGGCCACGCAACTGTGGCACCACCTGTTCCTGGGAGGCGGCCTCTGCGACCTGCCGACGCTCGATTTCACTCCCGCCGCCGATGGACGCGGGAAGCTCGCGGCGTAAGGCGCGAGCCGGCCATCTAGCGCTGCGCGCCACCCCATGGGCCGGCTGCAGCATCGGGCTGCGCAGATTTGACCATCATCAACTCGCCGAGATTTTCGACCGTCAGCAGACCGACGAGGCGGTCTTCTCCGTCAGTGACGCCTACCACCGGGCGCCCCTGCATCAGGGAGAGCAGCGCTTTATCGAGCTTGGCGCGGGCCGGCACGGTCGGGATATCGACGTGCATTACTTCAAGCACAGGCGTGTCAGGCCCGCGCTCCTTAAGCGCCTTTATCATAGCATCGCGGGTCAGCACGCCGCGCAAATGTCCCGAGCCATCAACTACGGGAAATTCCCTCTGAGTGGTACGAATCAGTGCTTCGGCCGCGTCGCTCACGGTGGACGTTGGGCCTAGGGACTGGAACTCGGAGATCATCGCGTCGGAGACGGGAGTCCTTTGGGCGATGGCGCGGAGGTGAGCCTGCGCAGCCTCTCCCGACGCCGCAAAGAAGATGAATGCGGCGATGATGATCAGCATGGGATTATAGAGAACGCCGAGAACCCCGAAGAGGATGGCAAAGCCCTGGCCTATAGACGCGGCAAGCTCAGTTGCGCGCTCGTTTCCTACCCCCATGGCGAGAAGGGCGCGCAACACTCTGCCGCCATCCATGGGGAAGGCGGGAATCATGTTGAACAAGACGAGCACGATATTGGCGCCCGCGAGCTTAGCCGCGAGCGACACGGTGGGGTCGCCGATCCTCGTGAGGTTTACGGGATCGAGCCGGGGCCCGAGCCAGAGCAGCAGAAGGGCGGCGATGGCAACGTTCACAGCCGGCCCGGCCAGCGCCACGAGAAGCTCTTGTCCTGGCTTTTCCGGCATCTCGTCCATGTTGGCGATACCGCCGAATGGCCACAGCGTCACGTCGCGGGTTTCGATGCCATAACGGCGGGCGGCGAATACGTGGCCCAGCTCGTGCAGAAGCACACAAAGGAAGATAAGTGAGATGAGGGCGGTGCCCTGCCACGCCGCTTCGATACCGCCCTCGCGGTAATAGATCGTGGCGATCCAGATCAAGAACAAAAAGAACGTGACGTGGATGCGAATAGCCGTACCGGCGACCGATCCAAGCGAAAGTGACCAACGCATAAGATGAATATAGGGGGGTGATCTTCCGTCAACAAACCGCCGATGCTTACATTTCGCAGTTGGGGTCAGCCGAAGGTGTTGACCAAGCAAGGCTTCCTTAGCACTCATCCCGCATATTCCTGTCTGGCGCGTCGGCGCGTTTGACAGGAGTTGGCCGTGGTCGAAATATCCCGGCGCGGTATGCTTGGAGGAGTGGCGATGACCGGTCTTCTGTGGAACACGGCCGCGCTCAGCACCGAATCGCAGCAGCCCCCATTCGGACCAGCGCCAGCGCCTCTCGACGGACCGGAGTTGCCCTCGTTCCGCTTCGCACTCGGAGCGCAGAAGAGCGAGCAGTTCAATGGCGGCACCGCCAAGGAAGCCAATGTCACCGGCTTCCCTGTCTCCGAGAAGCTCGCCGGCGTTTACATGACACTTGAGCCTGGCGCGTTGCGCGAGCTGCACTGGCATGCGAATGCCGCTGAGTGGGCCTATGTCATCGAGGGCAATTGCCGCGTGACCACCATCGATCCTGCCGGGCAATGGGAGACGGTGGATTTCGGTCCGGGAGACATCTGGTATTTCCCGCGCGGCCATGGCCATTCGATCCAAGGGCTCGGGCCCGGAACTTGCGTGTTCCTGCTCGTCTTCGACAACGGCTATTTCTCCGAATTCGGCACGTTCTCGATCAGCGACTGGGTGGGGCACACGCCGCCAGAGGTGCTGGCCAAGAATTTCGGCGTTCCCGCCTCGACCTTTGCCGACTTTCCCAAGAAGGAAGTCTATATCAACACGGGACCAGTACCGGCTCCGCTTCGCGCGGGACCTGGCCCCGGCTCACTGAACAACCCACCGCTCACCCACCGCTATCACCTGCTTGCTGCAAAGCCCGAGAAATTCGCCGGCGGCACTCTGCGCACGGCATCGGCGAGCGAGTTTCCCATCTCGACCACCATGACTGGAGCCTTGCTCATCATCGAGCCGGGAGGCTTGCGCGAGCTGCATTGGCACCCGCATGCGGCCGAAT
>JBLMXO010000156.1:0-8900 GCA_050257815.1 Actinomycetota bacterium | reverse complement strand
CCTTCTTCTTGGTTTCGGTGTCGACCGACTTGATACCGCGCAAGAGATCGAGCGCATAATTCAGCTGAGTATCCTTCTCCTTCTCGGGAGCGACGTAGGACGAGCTACCGCCCTCCTCCTGCGAGGCCTCGTCTTCGTCGTCGGCACCCTCGATCTTGAGGTGGCCGCGCAGATTGGCTTCGCCCTTCGTGTTCACCTCGTCAGCCTTCTTCTTCAGATCGTCAGGCAACTCCTCCTCGACCACCACCTCGGGCTCGATGCCCTTGGCCTGGATCGAGCGGCCAGACGGCGTGTAGTAGCGTGCCGTGGTCAAGCGCAGGGCTCCGTTCGAGCCGAGTGGAATGATGGTCTGCACCGAACCTTTGCCGAAGGACCGCGTGCCGAGAATGGTCGCCCGGTGGTGATCCTGAAGAGCGCCGGCGACGATCTCCGAGGCCGACGCCGAGCCACCGTTGACCAGAACGATAAGCTGCTTGCCGTCGGTCAGATCGCCGGGCCTTGCGTTCGAGCGCTGTGTCTCCTCGAGATTGCGGCCGCGCGTGAGCACGATCGCACCCTGATCGAGAAAGGCGTCAGACACCGAGATCGCCTGGTCGAGCAGGCCGCCCGGATTGTTGCGGAGATCGATAACATAGCCCTTGAGCTTCGGACCGAGCTGCTTCTTCAGATCCTCGATCGCCTTTTGCAAATTGGCCGTGGTCTGCTCGTTGAAGGTGGTAATGCGGATATAGCCGACATCGTCGCCTTCGGCGTTGTATTTGACCGGGTTGATGTGGATCACGTCGCGCGTGACCTTCACGTCGAACGGATCGTCGACGCCCTTGCGCACGATGGTAAGCGTGATCGGCGAGTTGACCGGTCCGCGCATCTTCTCGACCGCTTCCTGCAAGGTGAGCCCCTGGATCTGCTCCTTGTCGAGCGCGGTGATGAGGTCGCCGCTCTGCAGCCCAGCCTTGGCAGCCGGCGTGTCCTCGATCGGGGAGACGACCTTGACCACGCCGTTCTCCATGGTGACCTCGATGCCGAGCCCGCCGAACTCGCCGCGGGTCTGCACCTGCATGTCACGGAAATGCTTCGGATTGAGATAGGCCGAATGCGGGTCGAGCGCAGTCAGCATGCCGTTGATGGCGGCCTCGATCAGCTTGGAGTCGTCGGGCTTCTCGACATAGTCGGAACGCACCCGCTCGAGCACCTCGCCGAACAGATCGAGCTGGCGGTAGATTTCGGAGTTGGCAGCCGATGCGGACTGGCTTTTCGCCAAGCTCACCATCGTCGATCCGGCAGCGAGCACGGCCAACACCAGAAGCGCCCACAGCGCGTATTCGGATTTCCGCATCATCCTTGCACCTTTTCGGAAGCCTCGGCCCACCATGGGTCAGGGTCTATTGGCCTGCCGTCCTTTCTGAATTCGACATAGAGGACGGGGCGTGAATTGTCATCGCCGCTTTGGCTCGGAGCCCCCGAACTTCCCATCACTGCGATGGGCTCGCCGGCTAGGACAAACTGGCCGAGGCTTACGTCTATGCGGCTCATCCCCGCAAGCAGAACATGATATCCTCCGCCCGCGTTGATGATCAAGAGTTGCCCGTAGGAGCGGAACTCGCCAGCGTAAACCACCCAGCCGTCCGAAGGGGCGGTAATCCGCGCTTCGGGGCGGGTCTGAAGGGAGATGCCCTTGGCCGTGCCGCCAGGGCTCTCGGCGTCGCCGTAGCGCTTGATCTCCCGGCCTTTGGCGGGAAGCCTAAGCGTGCCTTTGGCGGCCTCGAAGGGCATGGCCGGCTTTAGCCGATCGGGGCTCGCGAAGGCGATCTTGGTTGAATCAGGCTTAATCTCGACCACGCTCTCGTTGGCAGGGGTAGCCAACGCTTGATCCTGCTCGCGCTGGCGAAACGCCCGCTCGGCGGCCACCTCGGCATCATATTGGGCGACCTCGACCTTGGCGATCTGGGCGTCGAGGCGCTCGATCAGCTCGTTAAGGTCGGTGACGGTCTGCGCCTGCTCGGCGGCAGATTGCTTGACTTGGGCGAGTTCGGCCTCGCCCTGGGCAAGCTTAGCCTTCTTCTCCTGAAGCAGTGCATCGAGCCCCTGCTGCTCAGAGGCGAGCCCGTCCCGCTCCTCCTTCTCGGCGTCGCGCTGCTCGCGGATATTGCCCTCGAGGCTGACCAAGCCTTCGAGCTCGTGCGACAGATTGTCAGCCTGATATTTCAGTTCGGGGAACACGTCGGCGAGCAGCATCGCGCTTCTGACCACAGCGAGCGCGTCGTCTCTCCGCGTAACCAGCGCCGGCGGAGGCGTTCGGCCCATCCTCTGCATCGCCAGAAGCATCTTGTAGATCGTTTCCTTCCGCTCGGTGATCGAGCTTTTGATGACGTTCACTTGGTCGGTCAATTGCTCGAGCTTGGCTTCTGTCTCGGAAAGCTTCGCCTCGCTCGCCTGTACTCTGTTGCCAGCCTCGATCAGCTCGCTATTCAGCTTCGCCCTCTCCTCGGCAAGGGTCGCGATGTCCTGGGTGAGGCCCTGCTCCTTGGCGCGGCTCGACTCTAGCTGCTGCTCGGTCTCGTTGAGGCGCTTCTTCGCCTCCTCGCGCGAAAGATCCTCCTGTGCGTGTGCCAGCCACGGCGCGGTGCAAACGAGGCCGACGAGCAGCAGAGCGGATCGAAATCTTCTTGCGGGAGCCAATCGATCGGAATGCGCCATGCGCCTTGGCCGTTTCAGTCGATGGCAACGGAGCGATACGGCAGAATCAAGGCAAATCGCTTACGAATCCTTAACCTTGGGGGCTTTGGACCGCGGCACTCAGGCGCGGTGATAAGGATGGCCGGAAAGGATGGTGATCGCGCGGTAGATCTGCTCGGCGAGAACGATGCGCGCGAGACCATGCGGCAAGGTCATGGGTCCGAGCGAGAGCACTAGATCGGCATCGAACATTGCTCTGGGCCCAAGACCATCGGCACCCCCGATAAAAAAGGTAAGTCCTTGCGCGCCGCCGTCGCGGAACTTCGCCAACGCCTTCGCGAAGGCTTCGCTTGCGAGCGCAGTACCACCTCGGTCAAGACAGATCAATTTATGCAAGTGAGGCCGTTTTGCGAGAAGGAGCACCGCCTCGGCTTCCATGCGCGCCTGAGCGCTCGCGCCTTTCGCCTCCGCTATTTCGATCACATCGAGAGGCGAGAGCGCAACCTTTCGGCCCGCCGCTTCCGCACGGGCGAGATAATGCGCAAAGAGGTCGCGCTCGGGCCCCTGCTTCAGTCTGCCGACGGCAGCGATCAGGAGCCGCATGGCTCATTCGGCCTGATCAGAGAGGCGATGTGCCGATCAGATCACGAGCCGCTCCACGGGACGGTCCGCCGACCACATCTTCTCCAGATTGTAGAACTCACGAACCTCTGGACGGAAGATATGGACGATGACGTCGCCGGCGTCGATCAGCACCCAATCGCATTGGGGCTGGCCCTCGACACGGGCGCGACCATAACCTTCCTCTTTGAGCTTCTTGATGATCTGGTCGGCAACGGCGCCGACATGCCGTTGCGAACGCCCCGAGGCGAGCACCATGTGGTCGCCGATCGAGGTTTTGCCTCTCAGATCGATGCAGGCGACATCCTCGGCCTTAGCGGCGTCGAGCGTGTCGAGCACGATGTTGAGCAGGCGATTCGGATCCGCGCGGAATGACGCAAATCCGTGAGCAGGCGTGCCGTGCTGGGCAGCCTCTCTAGCTGAGCGCATGTTTGAGTGAGTGTCCTTCTGCCATTGCTCCACGAGGAAGCGATTGCCCCCAAGCTTCTTACCGCCCTTATAACGCAGGACAGCGACACCTGGTTGCCGCTTCGCCCCATAAACATAGTATGGTCGCGGTTACAATTTCAATAGCTAGTATTTGCTAGCGCTTTTTCTTGCTCTTCTTGTCACCCGCTTTCTTCCCTTTGGCTTCGCCGCGGAGCGCCGTCGAAGAGAGGGACGAGAGCCGGTGAGTGATGATCGTCCAAGCCGGGGGCACCATCCGCGCCAGGCCTCGCGCATCCGATTCGTCGACGATCGAATCGTGGAAGCGCATCGCGGCCTGGCTCGCCCGCGCCTTGAGCCTGAACCCAGGACGGTCGAGCACGGCGATCGGCACCGTCGCGAAGATCTTGTGCCAGGACCGCCAGCGGTGAAACTCGGCAAGACTGTCAGCCCCCATCAGCCAGACGAAGCTGACCCCGGGGTAGCGGCGCTTGAGCTCGGTGATGAGATCGACCGTATAGGGCGAGCCCTTCTCGCCCGGGAAGCCGGTCACGGCGATGCGCGGGTGATCGGCAACCTTCCTCGCAGCATCGACACGCTCAGTGAGGCTCGGCAGCTTTGACCGCGTCTTCAACGGATTGCTGGGCGTTACCACCCACCAGATCTGATCGAGCCCGAGCCGCTTGAGCGCGGTGAGGCTGATCTCCAAATGAGCCGCGTGCGCCGGATTGAACGAGCCGCCGAGAAGACCGATGCGCATGCGCGGCGAGGCGAGCGGAAGCCGCGCGGCCTTCTCCTCCGGCGTCAGGCTTTTTACCGGACGAACGTCGCCGCGCTCGCGCCGCCCGGCGTCGCCCTGTGAGCGCTCTTGCTTGCGCGCGATTTTCTTTGCGGCTTTCTTGGCCTTTTTTTCCGCCTTCTTGCCGAGCTTGACCGGCTTGACCGTCTTTGCGGCCCTCGCAGGTTTCGATACCTTCGCTGGCTTTGCGGACTTGGCAGACTTCGCGGGTGTTTTCGCCTTCGCGCGCTTCGACGCCTTGAGCGGTTTCTTGATCTTGGAGGGCTTCAGTGCCTTCGCCGTCTTGCTCTTGGTCGGCTTCGCTTGGTTGATAGCTTTCTTCTGCTTCGGTTCCTGCTTCGGCACGTGTCATCCCCGCAATCAGTGAACCCTTACACGTCATACCGGCGAGGCCGGTATCCAGCAACAGACGCTTCGACGCCGTGAAGGGAAATCACCTAGGGCCTGATCTGCCCCTGCCCGCGCACCACATATTTGAATGTCGTGAGCTGCTCGACACCGACGGGCCCGCGCGCATGGAAGCGCCCGGTGGCGATGCCGATCTCGGCTCCCATACCGAATTCCCCGCCATCGGCAAACTGCGTGGAGGCATTATGCAGCACGATGGCACTATCGACGCGGGCGAGGAAGCGCTCGGCCGCGCCCTTGTCGTCGGTGACGATCGCCTCGGTATGCTGCGAGCCATAGCGCGCGATATGCTCGATCGCCTCATCGAGGCCATCGACCACTTTTAGCGCGATGATCGCGTCGAGGAATTCCTTCGGCCAATCCTCTTCCGTCGCAGCCTTCACGCGGGGATCGACCTCTTGCGTCTCGGGGTCGCCCCTCACCTCGCAGCCAGCATCGATCAGCATCTTGACGAGCGGCGCAAGATGCGTCGGCGCCGCCTTGCGGTCGACGAGCAGGGTCTCGGTGGCGCCGCACACTCCCGTGCGCCGCATCTTGGCGTTGAGTACGATCTTTTTCGCCATGTCGAGATCGGCCAGCGCATGGACATAGACATGGCACACGCCTTCGAGATGCGCGAACACCGGCACACGTGCTTCCGCCTGCACGCGCGCGACGAG
The DNA here is from genome assembly GCA_050257815.1 of Actinomycetota bacterium. Classification (GTDB taxonomy): domain Bacteria; phylum Pseudomonadota; class Alphaproteobacteria; order Rhizobiales; family Methyloligellaceae; genus Methyloceanibacter. Next base: position 3,311 of record JBLMXO010000156.1, on the reverse strand, counting down.
ATCCTTGCCGCCGCGCGGCACGATCACGTCGATCGCCCCGCCGAGGCCCTGCAGCATGAAGCCGACCGCAGAGCGGTCGACCGTAGGAACGAGCTGGATCGCCTCGCGCGGTAGACCCGCCTCCGCCACGCCCTCGGTCAGAAGATTGGCGATGACGAGCGAGGTGAGGAAGCTCTCTGAGCCGCTGCGCAGGACTACCGCGTTCCCCGATTTGAGGCAGAGCGCTGCCGCATCGGCCGTCACGTTCGGTCGCGACTCGTAGATGATGCCGATCACGCCGAGCGGCACGCGTACGCGCGATATCTGCAAGCCGTTAGGCCGTATCCATGAGGCGATCACCTGGCCGACCGGGTCGGGCAGCGCCGCGACCTCACGAATGCCCTTGGCCGTGGCAGCCACGCGCGCGGGGTCGAGCATGAGCCGGTCGAGGAAAGCTTGGTCGCGCCCCTTGCCGCGCGCTGCTTCGAGGTCCTGTGCGTTGGCGCCGAGAACCTTCTGTGCACCCTTCTCAAGCTGCGCGGCCATCGCCTCAAGCGCGCGGTTCTTGGCCTCGGTCGAAGCAAGCGCAAGCGCACCCGCCGCCTCGCGTGCGAGGCGCCCCATATAGAGCATCATCGGCTCGATGGAAGCTTCAGGCCTTCCTGCAGGCATCGACATCGATTCAGCCTTTGCGGTTCAGCGTCATGTCGTCCCGGTGGATCAGCTCGGGGCGGCTAAGGTAGCCGAGAATCTCGGCGATTTCACTGCTCTTGCGGCCGATAATCGCCTTGGCCTGCTCGTGGTCATAGGCGGCGAGCCCGCGCCCGATCTCGACACCTTCGCTTGTCCTGATCACCACCGCGTCGCCGCGCTCGAAACTGCCCTCGACGCGGGTGACGCCGGCCGGAAGCAGGCTCTTGCCGGATGCGAGCGCCTGCACCGCGCCGTTATCGAGCACGACCGCGCCTTTAGGCTCGAGCGTGCCCGCGATCCAGCGCTTGCGCGCGGTCACGGGGTCCGAGCGCGCGAGGAACCAGGTGGCAATCCCCTTCCTGGCGAGCGCATCGAGCGGATGCAGCACCTTGCCGCTCGCGATCACCATATGCGTGCCGCCAGAGACCGCGATCTTTGCCGCCTCGATCTTGGTGACCATGCCGCCCTTCGACAGCTCCGAGCCGACGTCGCCGGCCATGGCCTCGATCTCCGGTGTAATCTCGCGCACCTCGTCGAGCCGGCGTGCATCTTCGCGCGATCCAGGCGGCGCCGTGTAGAAGCCATCGACGTCGGACAGCAGCACCAGGCAATCCGCGCTCATCATCGAGGCGACACGCGCGGCGAGCCGGTCATTGTCGCCATAGCGAATCTCGCTCGTGGCCACCGTGTCGTTTTCGTTCACCACCGGCATGGCGCCTAGCTTGAGCAGCGTGGTCATGGTGTTGCGCGCATTGAGATAGCGCCGCCGTTCCTCGGTGTCGCCGAGGGTGAGCAGAACTTGCGCCGCGACGAGGTTGCGGGTACGGAACGCCTCCTCATAAGCATGCGCGAGATCGATCTGTCCGACCGCTGCCGCCGCCTGACTGTCCTCGAGCTTGAGCGCGCCTTTGGGCAGCTTGAGCACATTGCGGCCGAGCGCGATCGCGCCTGACGAGACGACGACCACCTCCTTGCCCTTGGCGCGCAGCGCGGCGATGTCGTCGGCCAGCGCTTCGAGCCAGGCCTGGCGCAACGTGCCCGAAGCCATATCGACGAGCAGCGACGAGCCGATCTTGATTACGATGCGCTTGGCGCTCGCCCATTCATTTCTCATGGGCGCCACCTCTGGGCCGGCTGCGGCGCGTTGCCGGTCGCGGCCTTTGTCTCGGCGAGCCGCATCGCTTTGATCTCGGGCACGAGTGCTCGCAATACCTCGGTCATGCCTTCGCCGCTTGCAGCCGAGACGATGAGTGGCGCCGCCCCGGCGGCTTTCTTGAGAGCGCGGACCTTCTTCTTGATCTCGTCCTTGGGCACGGCGTCGGCTTTTGAGAGCGCGAGAACTTCCGGCTTGTCCTCGAGCCCAGCGCCATAGGCTTCGATCTCGCCGCGGATAATTTCGTAAGCCTCGGCCGGGTCGTCGAGCGTCGCATCGATGAGATGGAGCAGCACGGCGCAGCGCTCGACATGACCGAGGAAGCGGTCGCCGATGCCAGCACCCTCGTGCGCACCTTCGATCAGACCGGGGATGTCGGCGAGAACGAAGTCGAACCCGTCGATGCGCACCACACCGAGATTGGGGTGCAGCGTGGTGAAAGGATAGTCGGCGATCTTGGGCTTGGCCGCGCTGACCGCAGCGAGGAAAGTCGATTTGCCGGCATTGGGCAGACCGATAATGCCGGCATCGGCGATCAGCTTCAGCCTGAGCCAGATTGTCAGCTCCTCGCCCTTCTGCCCGGGATTGGCATGGCGCGGCGTCTGCTTGGTCGAGGACTTGAAGTGGGTGTTGCCGAATCCGCCATTGCCCCCGCGGGCGAGCACGATGCGCTCGCCGGGCTTGGTCAGATCGGAGAGCAAAGTCTCGTTGTCCTCATCGAGGATCTGCGTTCCCGGCGGCACTTTCAGCACCACGTCGGCGCCCTTGGCGCCGGAGCGGTTCTGGCCTTTGCCGTGGCCCCCCTTCTTCGCCTTGAAGTGCTGCTGGTAGCGGTAGTCGAGAAGCGTGTTGAGGTTGGCGACGCATTCGACGACCACGTCGCCGCCTTTGCCGCCGTCGCCTCCATCAGGGCCGCCGAACTCGACGAACTTTTCCCGGCGGAAGCTCACGCATCCGTTCCCTCCGTCGCCGGAGCGCACATAGACTTTGGCCTGATCGAGAAACTGCATGGCGAGGGATTAGCACCAGCTTCTTTCCAATACACTAGGAGACTGGCCGGCTTCGCCTGGGGATCACGTCCTGAGGAAGCCGGCAAGCGCCGCAGTCCGTTCGAGCCGGTAAGTCAGGCAATGAGCCTTGATGCCCCGAGCGGCGCAATCGCGCACCTGCCTCCCCTGCGGCACGAAACCAAACTTGGCGATGACGTGCGCCGAGGCTGGGTTGTCGATGAAATGGCCGACGGTGAGATAGTCGAAGCCGTCCTTCTCGAAGGCATAGACGATGAGCGCACGCACCGCCTCGCTCGCATAGCCCATGTTCCAATACGGCTTCCCGATCCAATAGCCGAGCTCGGCATGGTCCTCACCGAAGGCGCGGTAGCCGGTGCAGCCGATCAAGATCCCCTTGTTGGCGATGCCGAAGACGACGCCCTCTTCGCCCGCGAGCACGCTCTCGATCCATTCGATGGCTTGCGCTTCGCTGTAGG
>JBLMXO010000155.1:0-4647 GCA_050257815.1 Actinomycetota bacterium | reverse complement strand
TCGACACCGCGCGCGAGAAGAAGGTCGACATCATCGGCCTGTCGGGGCTGATCACGCCTTCGCTCGACGAAATGTGCCACGTCGCCGCCGAGATGGAACGCGAGGGCTTCGACTTGCCGCTCTTGATCGGCGGCGCCACCACGAGCCGCGTGCACACGGCGGTGAAGATCAGCCCGAACTATCACCGGAGCCAAGCGATCTACGTCACCGATGCGAGCCGCGCCGTCGGCATGGTGTCGGGTCTGATGTCTCCGGAGGAGAGGCCGAAGGCCATCGCCAAGGTGCGCGAAGAGTATGCGCGCATGGCCGAGTCCTATGCCCGCGGCCAGGCCGAGAAGGCCCGCACCTCGATTGCCGAGGCGCGCGCGAACAGGCTGAAGGTGGATTGGTCTGGCTACACGCCGCCGAAGCCCACCTTCCTCGGCACGCGCTCCTTCAAGGCTTACGATCTCGCTGAGCTTGCCCGCTATATCGACTGGACCCCGTTCTTCCAGGCCTGGGAGCTCAAGGGCGCGTTCCCGCGCATCCTCGAGGACGACAAATATGGCGAGGCCGCGCGTCACCTCTATGAGGATGCGACAGCCATGCTGAAGCATCTCATCGCCGAGAAATGGCTGACCGCTAACGCGGTGGTCGGATTCTGGCCGGCGAACAGCGTGGGCGACGATATCGAGGTTTACACCGATGACACGCGCACCAAGCAGCTCGCCACGCTACATACGCTCCGCCAGCAGATGGCACGCGAGCCTGGCCGGCCCAATCTAGCGCTCGCCGATTTCGTGGCGCCCAAGGAGACGGGCCTCGCCGACTATGTCGGCGGGTTTGCCGTGACGGCTGGCATCGGCGAGGAAGATGTGGCGCGACGCTTCGAGCGCGCCAATGACGATTATTCGAAGATCATGGTCAAGGCGCTCGCCGATCGCCTGGCCGAGGCCTTCGCCGAGGCGTTGCATGAGAAAGTCCGCCGCGAGCTATGGGCCTATGCGCCACAAGAGAAGCTCACCAACCAAGAGCTCATTGCCGAAGACTACGCTGGCATCAGGCCGGCGCCCGGCTATCCCGCGCAGCCCGACCATACTGAGAAGCGCACGCTCTTTGCCCTGCTCGATGCTGAGAAGGCTGCGGGCGTAAAGCTCACCGAAAGCTACGCGATGTGGCCTGCCGCCGCTGTCTCGGGTCTCTATTTCTCCCATCCCGACAGCCGTTATTTCGGCGTGGGCAAGATCGGCCGGGATCAGGTAGCCGACTACGCCGCACGCAAGGGCTGGACCGTTGAGGAGGCCGAGCGCTGGCTAGGCTCCATCCTCAACTACGACCCCAGACGCATCGCCGACGCTGCAGAATGATCTGCGCCGGAAGGCTGTTGGGTTGGAGAAAGGCCTGCTAGGGCCGCGGCCCTAGATCATGCCAAGGATCACGGCGGCGACAAAACCAAACGAGATGATCGCCATGATCGCGGTCATTGTGGCTGTGAGTTCCACCGGAAGCTCCTTTCCGATCGGAGGGGTGCTTTCGTCGCGACGGGCAACTGTATGGGCCCCCTCATTGATGGCCAAGATGTTTCCTTTTTGCACTGCACAACTCCTTTGCACTGCAGCGCAAGCCGAAAAACGCGGCTCGCGCCATTTGGTTTCACAGCACCAAACAGGCCATTGTCCGGGGGGCGTGAAACAGTTGCAAACATTCCCAGCAAGGATGGTAAAAGGCGGAATCGTTGGCGAAAGGCCGCTTTTGCGGCCGATCGGAAACCATAACCGGCCGGCAAAGTTTGGCCGCGGGCCCAACACAATGACGGCGCTGTTCGACGCTACATCCTCCGTGTGGCGCGGCTGGCCGCGTGGGCAACCGTGGCGCTTTTTGAGAGGGTAATCGCAATGAGGGTGGCAAAGCTTATCGGCCTTAGCGTTCTAGGCATGCTCTTCGCCGTTCCGGCGGAAGCTCTCACTATCACCAACTCCGATCCTGACGCCCACACCATCACGGTGAAGACCGGAAGCGACAGCAAAGACTTCAAGATCGAATCTCAGAAGGCGGTCGAACCTCCTTGCGACAAGGGCTGCACCGTCACGCTCGAGAGCGGCGAGCAATATGAGATGCAAGGCGGCGAAGAGGTCTCGATCGAGGATGACGTGATCTTCGTCGACGCGACGCCCGGCGAGGGCGACGATAGCGCCGCGCCCTCCGACTCCAAGTAGCCGTTTTCTTAGCGCCCGCCGCTAAGCGGGAATTTGCGCAGCAGGATCTCGTCATAGCCATCGGCGACGAGACCCGAGAGCGTTGCCGCCGGCTGAAAGCCGTGACGCTCGTAGAAGAGGATCGCCTTGGCATTGAAGGACGAGGCGCAGACCCAAAGATTGCGCGCGCCTTGCCTCACTCCCTCCTTCTCGAACCAGGCGAGCAGTGCGCTGCCGATGCCCCGTCGCTGAACATGGGGCAGGAGCGCCAGAAGCTCGAGATAGGGTCCCTTGAGCCAGGGAAAACGCACCGATACGGCGCCCGCCGGCTTGCCATCAATCTCAACGAGAAAGCGTGTCGTGCCGTCGGGAGCCGCGAGGAACCTCGCCAGCGCATCCGCCGAATAATGCATCACCGACCATGGCGGCATTGCCACGATCGCGCTTGCCAGCGGTCCTATGGCCTCGAAATTGAGAGGGCTGAGGCGCGCGCCGTTGAGCTCACTGGTCGGGCCCGAGAATATTGAAGATGTCATGGGGCACGCCCTTCGGCTGCAGTCTCGCCAGGCGCGGCGTATCCCCGGGCCGGTTGAGGTAGCATTTCGCAGCGATGACCGGCTTCCCCGCCGCGAGCAGCTCGCTCACCGTGACGAAACTATAGCCCTCTTCCTTGAGCTTGGGGATCGCAAGCGCAAGCGCATCGGCTGTATGCCAGCCGCGACCATTGGCATGTGCAACGATGATCGCTCCGGGATGCACCTGAGTGAGAATGGTATTGGCGATGGCCTTGGCCGAACGACCGGGGTCGGGATCGCCGGTGACGAGGTCCCACTGGATGGCGATGAACCCCGCGTCTGCCACGGCCGCGAGCGACTTCGCACTACAGCGCCCATAGGGGAAACGCATCACGCTCATCCGCTCGGGCACCGCATTTGCCGGCGAAAAGTCGGCCGCGCATTGCTTGGCGAGGAGGTTCGCCCGCGTCTGCGCGTAGGCCGCCTGAGTCAGCACGATCTCGTCGTTGAGGTTGGGATCGCCAGCACGCGACAGGTCGTAGTGGCGCAAGCCATGACTGCCGATCTCGAAATTCGGATCGGCCATCAATTGCTCGGCGCGCTCCTTGTGGGTCTCCATCCACTTGCCGCCGGCGAAGAACGTGGCCTTGACTCCTTGCGCGCGCAGGAGATCGACAATGCGCCCATCATAGCCAGCAACATCGCCGTCGGTCTCGCACAGGTCGAAGGTGAGCGCGATCAGCTTCTCGCCCGGTGGCAGGGTGACGCCTCTGATCGAGCCGCGGAGCTCTGGCGGCACGGGCGTTGCGGTTGGCAGAGGTTCCTGCCGCAAGGGAGCAAGGTCGAGCCTCGTATGATTATGGAGCGACTGCCGCTCGCGATCCGAGCCGGCGAGCGCTTCAGGCGTCCAGCATCGGTTGAGCAGAGTTTGATCCTCGGCGATGGCGGAAACCGACAACAGTGGTCCACACACGAGGACTGGGACAATGAAGAGAAATAGGCGACGCATTTTGGCTGCGCTCAGTTCCCTTGCGGCGGCGCATAGAGCCCGGCTTCAGGCCCGAGCGTCAACCGCCAAAGGGTCGCGGCAACCTAAGCGTCTCGTGGGACTGCTTATTTGGTCACCCGGTTGAGATCTGCCTGCGAGACCATCGGGCAATCGAGGGTTTTCTCCAGCGCCTGGACGAGATCCTCGTCGGTATTCACCTTGGTGTAGAGGCCGTTATTCGTCTCGGCGAGGCATTGAAGGTCGAGCGCCGCACTCTCTCCCGTCCACGAGAAGCTTTCGTATCGGAACGCGATGACGTGAACGGTCAGCTGCGCAGCGGTGGCATGGAGTGTCTTGGCGACCTCACAAAGTGATCGCCCGCATGTCTCCTCTCCATCGGTCACGACCACGACGACGCCGGGCTTATTCTTGAAGTCGAGGACGTTGGCAGCTTGCTCGACGGCCGAGGTGAGAGGAGTCTTGCCGGCAGGAACAAGCGCATTTACCGCGTTCATGATCGGTTCGGCTGCATCGGGCGTTGGCTTTAGCTCGAGCTTGACGTTGCACTGATTGTAGGGACCCGGACCGAAGGTAACGAGACCCACCTTACGGAACTTGGTGGCGCTCGGCAGCACCTCGGCAAGCGCCGAGCGCACCTGGTCGATCCGTGCCTCGGAATTAGGGATACCCAGCGTCTGGTTTCCCGACATCGAGCCTGACGCGTCGAACACGATCATGGCGTCTTCGGTGCAAGGGGTCGGCTTCTTATCCTCGGCGCGGAGTTCGGCCTGCCCCACGGCGCTTAGCAGGGCGAGGGCCAGGACTCCGCCGGCAACTTGCCTAACGACAGCGAGGGACTTGCCAGGCGAATGCAACGACATTGCTCAATGCTCCCGAACGATCGCGCCATTTTTAGCACAAAATGCGGGTGCGTCTTGAGCCGTCGCGTCGCATTCGAAGGTTGGCAAAA
>JBLMXO010000154.1:0-2722 GCA_050257815.1 Actinomycetota bacterium | reverse complement strand
ACGTTGTGCGTTCTGCCGATAACCCGCTCTCGCCGACCGGAGGCGTCGTCGGCCTCAAAGGCTCGCTTGCGCCTGACGGCGCCATCGTCAAGGTCGCCGGCATGAAGGGGCTGAAGTTTCGTGGCCCCGCTCGCTGCTTCGACTGCGAGGAGGACGCCTTCGCCGCCGTGAGCGGGCGCAAATACAAGGACGGCGAGGTCCTCGTCATCCGCTACGAGGGCCCCAAAGGCGGCCCCGGCATGCGCGAGATGCTCTCGACCACGGCCGCGCTCTACGGCCAGGGCATGGGCGACAAGGTGGCGCTCATCACCGACGGCAGGTTCTCAGGTGCCACCCGCGGCTTTTGCGTGGGCCATGTCGGCCCCGAGGCTGCGCTCGGTGGACCGATCGGGCTCTTGCGCGACGGCGACATGATCGTGCTCGACGCTGAGAAAGGGGTGCTCGATGTCGAGCTCTCCGAGGCCGAGCTCGCAGCGCGGGCCAAGGCCTGGAAGGCAAAGCCGACGGAATTCAGAAGCGGCTATTTGTGGAAATACGCAAACGAGGTGGGGCCGGCGCGAACGGGTGCCGTAACCCATCCCGGGGCGGGCGTGGAAGTCGAGTGCTATGCTGACGTGTAAAGTTGCGTTAGGCGCCGTCGCGGCGCTTCTGATGTTGGGGCCGGTCGCGGTCGGTGCGGACGATCCGCCGCCTTATGTCTCCGCCACCGACGCCTATCGCCAGGGCGTCAACACGATCAAAGCCGGCAAGACCTCTGCTGCACTGCCTGCGCTCGAATATGCCGCCAAGCACGGCGTGCTTGGCGCCGAGCTCAAGCTCGCGCGCATCTATTCCACCGGCCGCGATGACGTGGCCGAGGATGATGCCAAGGCCTACACCTATTACCGGGCGATCGCCGATCAATATGCCGACATCAATTCGTCGAGCCCCGTCGCGAAATATGTCGGCGAGGCGTTCGTCGAGCTCGGCCAGTACCATCTCGACGGCATCCCGGCGATGCCGCTTCATCCGAATCCGACTTATGCCGCCGATCTCTTCCGCCACGCCGCGAGCTATTTCGGCAATGCTGACGCGCAATACGATCTTGCTCTGCTCTATCTCAAAGGCGAGGGCGTCGAGAAGGATTCCGGGCTCGCAGTCAATTGGCTGGCTATGGCCGCCAAGAAGCAGCATGTCGCGGCGCAGGCCACGCTCGGCGAGCTGTTGTGGCGCGGGACCGAGGTCAGGCAGCGCGAGGCGAGGGGCCTTGCCCTGATCACGCTCGCTCATGAGAACGCGAAAGCGGGCGGCAAGGAGCCGAAATGGATCGCTGATCTCTATGCCGAGGCGCTCGCCAAGTCCGATGCTCCGGCCCGCAAAGAGGCGGCGGCTTTGTTGCCCGAGCTTGGTGGCACGGCGGTTGCGACGACGGCGCCGGTCGTTGCTGCCAAGCCGGCTAATCCTATCGTGGTGCCTGCGGTCGGTGCCCCGGCGAAGCCCGTCGCGCCCGCAGCCGCAGCGGCGCCTGCTGATGCCATTCCGCTCGGCAAGAGCGTCACGGCGCCTGCAGCGCCCATTGGGCTCTCGGTCGGTTTTGGCGCTCAGAGCACCGAGGCCGAGGGGCTTAAACCCTGAGGGCTCACCCCCTGACGTTCGCTAGACGGCAAGCTCGATAAAAATCGGGACGTGATCCGACGGCTTCTCCCAGCCGCGCGGGGCGGGATCGATCTCGCACGTCTGGAGGCGGTCTGCGGCTTGCGGCGACAACAGCAGATGGTCGATGCGCAAGCCCTGGTTCTTCTGCCAGGCGCCGGCCTGGTAATCCCAGAACGTGTAGCAGTGAGGTTCGTCATGACAGGCGCGGAAGGCGTCCGTCAGGCCGAGATTGACGAGGCTCCGAAATGAGGCGCGGGTCTCTGGCCGGAACAGTGCGTCCTCCGTCCAGGCTGACGGGTTGTAAACGTCCTCCGGCGCTGGGATCACATTGAAATCGCCGGCGATGATCATCGGCTCCTCAAGAGCGAGCAACGTCTTCACCCGTTCGCGCAGCCGGCTCATCCAGGCGAGCTTGTAGACATATTTATCCGTACCCGGAGGATTGCCGTTCGGCAGGTAGATATTGAGGATGCGAACGACCCCTGACGGCACCGACACCACGGCTTCGAGATAGCGCGACTGCACGTCTTGCGCGTCGCCGGCAAGGCGGGGCGTGACCTCATCGAAGGGCAGCTTCGAGAGCAGAGCGACGCCATTGAAGCCCTTCTGCCCGTGCACGTGGACGTTATAGCCGAGCGTCTCGAATTCGAAGCTCGGGAAGGCTTCGTCGGCGCATTTGATCTCCTGCAGGCAGGCGATGTCGGGCGAGGCCTGCTTGAGCCAGGTTGTCGCCGCGTCGATGCGCGCCTTGATGCCGTTGATGTTCCAGGAGGCGATCTTCATGAATGGGGCAGGACCTCAAACTCGGGCCTCGTCATGCCCGGACTTGATCCGGGCATCCATGCCGTTAGCGCGCGGCAAGCCTGAGCGCCAGTGGAATGGATCGCCGGGTCAAGCCCGGCGATGACGAAAATGGGTAGAGCTAAATCGAGAAGCTGGTGCCACAGCCGCATGAGGCGGTCACGTTGGGGTTTTTGATCTTGAACTGGGCGCCGATCAGCTCGTCGACGAAGTCGATCTCGCTTCCTTGCACGAATTCGAGCGAGACCGGATCGATCACCACGCGTGCCCCGTCGCGCTCGATCAG
>JBLMXO010000153.1:0-5420 GCA_050257815.1 Actinomycetota bacterium | reverse complement strand
CCTGCAGAATCGCCTTTTGATTGCGCGTCCGCTCACCCCATGGCTTGAGCAAGATGCCGGCGAAGGCCTGGTGCACGTTGCCCATGCCGTTGATGGTGAAGACGTGCTCCTTCTCGGGGATGGTGCTGTAGGCCTGATAGAGCCGCTGCGTTGCGTCCTCGAGATAATCGAGATTGGCGTATTGCGGCGTCTTGATCAGAGTGAAGAGGATGCCCTGGTCCTCCTCTGGCGCGAGCTCCCTTTGCGTCGTCATGTACATGAGCACGCTACCGGCGATCAGTCCGCACAGAACGAGGATAGTCACCGGGCGGTAATTGAGTGTGCGGTGCAGACGCCGCTGGTAGCGGTTCTTGAGACTTTCGAATCTGCGATCGAGCCAGCCCGTCAAGCCGCCCTCTTTGGCAGAATGAGGCTTGAGCAGCTTCGAGCACATCATCGGCGAGAGCGTGATGGCGATGATGCCCGACACGATCACCGCGCCGGCAAGGGTGAAAGCGAACTCGCGGAACAGCGTCCCGGTAAGTCCCGAGACGAACCCGATCGGGGCGAACACGGCCGCGAGCGTGATGGTCATGGCGATGACCGGATAGACGATCTCGCGCGCGCCCATGAGGGCTGCATCGAGCGGGCGCATCCCATCCTCGATATGCCGGTAGATGTTCTCCACTACGACGATGGCGTCGTCGACCACGAGCCCGATGGCGAGCACGAGCGCGAGCAGCGTCATCAGGTTGATCGAGTAGCCGAGCGCGGCAAGCGCGGCGAGCACGCCGACGAGCGACAGCGGAATGGTGACGATGGGGATGATGGTCGAGCGAAAATTGCCGAGGAAGAGAAAGATCACCACGATGACGATGATCGCCGCCTCGCCGAGCGTTTTCATCACCTCCCAGAGAGAGGCGCGGATGAAATTGGTGGCATCATAGGCGATGGCAGCATCAAGACCTGGTGGCAGTTCCCTTTGGATCTCGGGGAAGGCGTTGCGCACATTGGTGATCACCGTCAGCGGGTTCGCCGTGGGCGTCGCGTAGACGCCGATGAACACGGCCTTCAGTCCGTCGAACACCGAAGATGAATCGGCGCTCTGCGGCCCGAGCTCGATCTCGGCGATGTCCGACAGACGCACGAGCGAGTCGCCGCGGCTCATGACCACGAGACGCCCAAAGGCTGCCGGGTCGTCGAGCGAGGTCTTGGCGTCGATATTGGTCTGTACGAAGTCGCCCTTCACCTGACCTGGGGCAGAAGTGAAGTTATTGGCGGCGAGTGCGGCGCGCACATCGAGCGGGGTCACGCCGAGCGACGCCATGCGGTCCGGATCGAGCCAGATGCGCATGGCGAAGGTCTGCCCACCGAGGATCTCCGCATTGGCGACGCCGTTGATGGTCTGCAACTTGGGCTGCACCACCCGGTTGAGATAGTCGCTGATCTGCGATGAGTTCATCACCTTCGAGTTGAAGGAGAGATACATCAGCGCGTAGCCCTCGCCCGTCTGCTTGGTGACGATCGAGTCGTTCGCCTCGCGCGGCAGGATGCTTTTCACCTGCGCGATTTTCGACAACACGTCGGTCATCGCCCGGTCAGGATCGGCGTCGAGCTTAAGATTGAGCGTCACCGTGCTCACGTTCTGTGTCGAGGATGCCGTGAGCGTGTCGATCCCCTCTGCGCTCGCCACCGCCTGTTGGATCGGCACGGTGATGAAGCCCTGGATCAGGTCGGCGTTGGCGCCGGGATAGGTCGTGGTGACGGTGATCGTCGTGTTCGACAGCTCGGGATATTGCCTGATCGGGAGCTTGAACCCCGCCCACGATCCGATCAGCAGGATCAGAAGGCTCACCACGCTGGCAAGCACCGGCCGTTTGATGAAGAGATCGGTGAAGTGCATGGGCGGGATTACTGCTTCGGCAGCTCTGCCGGCGGCTTCAGCGTCTGGCTATTGTCGATCTTGACGGCAGCGCCCGGCTGCAACTTGAGCTGACCGCTGGTCACGACCTCTTCGCCGGCACCCACGCCTTCGAGGATGGGCACCCTATCGCCCTGCGTTGCGCCCACGCGCACGAACCTTCGTTCGACAGTGAGCTTAGGCTCGGCAAGGACCGCACCCGTAGCGTCAGCGGCGGCTGCCGAAGACACGCCGTCGCTTTCAGCCGTTGGCGCAGGTTGAGGCTGAGCAGGCTCAGGCGGCCCTTCCTTCACCACCCAGACGCTATCGCCGTAAAGAGTATAGGTTACAGCCGTGCGCGGGACCGTGACGACGTCCTTGGGCTCGCCCGCGAGTACAGCCGCATTGGCAAACATTCCGGGCAGTAGCTTATGGTCCGGGTTTGGCACCCTCCCCCGCACCATCAAGGTGCGCGAGTCAGGCGAAAGCCGCGCATCGAACGCCTCGACTTCGCCTTTGAACACCTCATTGGGAAAGGCATCGACCTCGATCTCGATCGGCGAGCCGACCTTGAATTTCCCCATGTCACTCTCGGGCACCGGAAAATCGACCCAGATCGGATCGAGCGCCTGGAGCCAGACAAGAGCCTGGCCCGCCGTCACGTATTGGCCCCTCTCGACCCGACGAAGCCCAAGGCGGCCGGCGAACGGCGCGGTGATCGTCTTCTCGGCGATGATTGCCTCCATCTTCGCGACGGCGGCTTGCGAGGAGTCGCGCTTGGCGATGGTCTGATCGAGCGTGGCTTGCGACACCGCGCCTTGCTTCACGAGCTTCGCTTGGCGGTCAAAGTCGAGATTGGCCTGGAGCAGCGTCGCCTTGTTGTTGGCGAGGTCGGCCTCCTCGACCGAGGTGTCGAGCTGCACGAGCTTGGCGCCCTTCTCAACATCATCGCCCGAGTCGAAGGAATAGTCGGTGACCTGGCCTGCGAGCTGCGGCGACACGTCGACGCCCTCGATCGCGAGCAGCGTGCCAATCGAGTGGACGCGGTCAATCCAATGCTCGGTGATCGCCTTCTCAGCCGTCACGGTGGCCGGCGGCGGTGACATCTTGGCGATGAACTCGCCGATCATCTTCGGCTTGAACACGAGGTTGAAATAGCCGACGCCGCCGAGGAAGACGGCGATGATGATGGCGGCAATGACGAAGCGCTTGATCATGCCTGTAGCGTTGCTGCCCGGAAGTCCCTGCGACTGGCCCCGTTTCGAGCGCGTCTTTAACCTTGGGAGAGGGCAAAATTGCGCCCCAACCGGCGCGAGAAAATAACGGGATAGCAGCCTCTTGGCGGTTTGCAAACCGCTTCCGCGTCATCTTTGGGCCGGAAGCCAGCATTAACGCTAGCGGCCTCGCGAAAATGTGTCCAATGCCGTCGGCGGGACGAGCCAGAAGTGAAGCCGCTCGGGCTTTCCCCCGGCTCGGGCTTTCGCCGGACGGCGCAGGCGGCGGCGCCGTGCTATAAGCCGACCATGCCGATCACCCTTTACGACATTAAAGAATCGCCCCACGGGCGGAAGGTCAGGTTGCTCGCCGCCGAGCTTGGCATTCCCTTGCACATCGTGGCACGCGATCCACGCACCGGCGAAACCCGCTCACCCGACTTCCTCGCCAAGAACCCCAACGGCAAAATACCGACGCTTGAGGAGGACGGCTTCGTTCTGTGGGAGTCATCGGCGATCCTCAGATATCTCGCCGCCAAGCATCCCGAAAGCGGGCTCGACGGCAAAGATGCAAAGACGAAGGCTCTCGTCGGTCAATGGTTGTTCTGGTGGGTGTCGGGACCCGAGGCCGCAATCGATTCCCTCGCCTGGGAGATGATCATCAAACCGATGGTGCTAAAGCAGCCCGGCAACGACCCCGGCATCATGGTGGAAGCCTACGCGCGGCTTAACCGCTTCCTCCCCGTGCTCGACAGGCAGCTCGAGGGCCGCGACTATGTCTTGGGGCAACTCACCGTCATCGATTTCGCCATGGGTCCTCGCTTCGACCGCGCGCCTGACCTGCTGAAATTCGACATCACGCCTTACAAGAATGTCGATGCCTGGCACGCTCGGCTACGCGCCAAGCCCTACTGGCAGGATGCCTAGAGCCGTCAGCAGCCCTTCTTGGCTTCGACCTTCTTGATGGCAGCCACGTTGTGGCGTTCGGCGGCATTCAGCGGCACGTCGCCCGCGTCATCATATTTGCAGCCCGCATTACCGAAGACCTGAATGGCCTTCTGCGTATGAAAGCAATAGCCGTTCTCCTTGTAGATCCTGTTGCGCACCTCCCACAGGATCTGGCAGCTCAGCTGCCTGAGCTCCGAGAGCTTGAAGTAGTCCGAGTTGGTACAGCCAATCAGCTCATAGCAATTCGCGCGCGCGGGCATCGGTGAAGCGAGCAGAACCGCTCCAGACGCCGCAAGGCAGATGGCGCAGGTAGCCGCAACCCTGACCGAGCCCTTCCCCAGGAACTCAAGCGTCATCTTCAACCTCCGAAGACTGTCCGCGTTCGCCTACAAGCAGCCGAGAGCGCGCTCCCTCTTCTTGATCGCGGCCACCGTGTTGCGATCGGTGCGCGACATCGGGATGTCGCCCTCATAGTCGTACTGGCACCCCGCGTTGCCGAAATAGGAGATGGCTCTCGGTGTCTTGAAGCAATAGCCATAGGCCTTGTAGATCGAGTTGCGCTGGACCCACAGGTCGAAGCAAACATCGGCGCGCGCGGGCGCCACACTCGCGGCCAGGCCAAGGCAGGCGCCAGCAAGCCCGATCGCGGCAAGGGCAGTTGCGGATCTCATCGTTTCCTCCATGGATTTGGGATCGCCGGCGACAATACTTGATTTTGTTTCGCGCCGGAATGATGTGGACGCTTGACATCAGTTGAGCGCTTGCCCTCTCCGGTGGGCATTAGTTGTCGATAAAGCCTAACGATCCGGCGATGTCGTTATGCGAGGCTGCCGTCCGGCTCTGGGGCGAGGACGAAGGTGTTGAGGCTTGCGCCTCGGCTTCTTCCTCCGACAGTCTGCTCTCCGGCGGCGGCGCAGGAAATCCGGCGGAACTGCCGAACATGGCAGCGGACATTTTGTTATCGAGGCCGTAAAGGTCGCCGAAAGACGAGATCTTGCCGGCATCGTCGACCACGGCGGTGAAATAGACCATGTGCACCGGGATCTTGTGCTCGATCGAGATCGGCTTGTTGACGGCGTTGTCCCACAGGTCCTTCACCTGGCTCGACGACCACCCTTGGTCCTGCGAGAGAAGCGCCTCGGCGAAGCTTTCCGGCCTCTCCATGCGCACGCATTCGTGGCCGATCGCGCGCATCGGCTTATCGAAGTACTTCTTCCGGTAGGCGAGCGTGTCGTGCATGTAGACGGTGTGCCTGTTGGGGAACATGAACTTGATCTTGCCAAGCACGTTCTCGGGCCCTGCCTTCTGGCTGAAGGTGTAAGCCATGATGTTGACGCGGCCCCAATCGACCCGCGTCGGATCGACGGGCGTCCCGTTCA
>JBLMXO010000152.1:0-5347 GCA_050257815.1 Actinomycetota bacterium | reverse complement strand
GGTGCGCAAGGCGAGGTGGTCGGCGTCGACATGACCGACGAGCAGCTCGCCACCGCCAAAACCCATGTTGATTGGCACATGAAACGGTTCGGTTACGAGCGCGCAAACGTCCGCTTCCTCAAGGGTTATATCGAGAAGCTCGGCGAGCTTGGGCTTGAGCCGCAGAGTTTCGATGTCGCCGTCTCGAATTGCGTGATCAATCTCTCGGTCGACAAGCCGGCGGTGCTGCGCGGCGCCTACGATCTGCTCAAGCCGGGCGGCGAGCTCTATTTCGCCGATGTCTATTGCGATCGCCGGCTGTCGGACGAGGTGTGCGCCGACCCCATCCTTTATGGGGAGTGCCTCGGCGGGGCGCTCTATTGGAACGACTTCCTGCCAATGGCGAAGCGCGCCGGGTTCCTCGATCCGCGGCTCGTGACCAGCCGGCCGCTGGAGATCAAGAACGAGGAAATCAAGCGGAAGCTCGGTCAGGCGAAATTCTTCTCTGCGACTTACCGCCTGTTCAAGCTCGATCAACTGGAGACGGCGTGCGAGGATTACGGTCAGGCCGTGATCTATAAGGGCACGATCGGCGGACGGGCCGACGCATTCGAGCTCGACGGGCATCACTTGATCGAGACTGGCAAGGTGTTTCCGGTCTGCGGCAACACTTGGCGCATGTTGGCCGACACGCGTTTTGCGCCTCATTTCGATTTCATCGGTGACTTCGGTACGCACTACGGGATCTTCCCGGGCTGCGGCACATCGATCCCCTTCGCTACCACCGAGGCCGCCAAGCCAAGCAGCGGCGAGTGCTGCTAGCCTCCGGTATGAGAATTGGACTGTCATTCCCGCGAAAGCGTGAATCCAGTAAACACCGATCTCAGACGTCGCTGACGCTTCGGGTTACTGGATTGCCCGGTCAAGCCGGGCAATTAGGGTAGGGGCAGGGGGGAAATGCAGTTTGATCTGGCACGCCGACTTGCGGCCGAAGCGCTCGGCACGCTGATCCTGGTCATGGCGGTGATCGGCTCGGGGATCATGGCCGAGAAACTTGCAGGCGGTAATCAGGCGCTCGCGCTTCTCTGCAACACCATCGCCACCGGCGCCGTCCTCTTCGTCATCATCACCATTTTCGCGCCTGTCTCAGGCGCGCATTTCAATCCGGCGGTCAGCATGGTCGCGGCCATGCGTCGGGAGCTCGATTGGCCGACCGCGCTCGCCTATATCGCGGTGCAGATCGCGGGCGGATGCTTAGGTGCGATCCTCGCCCATCTGATGTTCGGGCTCGATCTCTTGCAGCTCGGGGCCAAGGCGCGGAACGGGGTGGGACAATGGGCAGGCGAGTTCATCGCCACCTTCGGACTGATCGGCACGATCCTCGGCTGCGTCAGGTTCAAGCCCGAAGCCGTCGCGACCGCCGTCGCGCTCTATATCACCTCGGCCTATTGGTTCACAGCTTCGACATCATTCGCGAACCCCGCGGTGACCATTGCGCGCTCACTGAGCGACACTTTTGCCGGCATCGCGCCGGCCGATGCGCCAGGCTTCATCGCGGCGGAGCTCCTCGGCGCGCTCGCGGCCGCGTGGCTCTTCGGGTGGTTGTTCGCACCCGAGAAGCCACGCGCTGGCTGAACGAGGCTAGTACACGCAGGTGTAATAGCGGTTCCACCAATAGGGGTTGTTGGTCGCAACCGCGCGCCGATAGAGCCAAGCGCAGCTGCTGTAGTAGCCGTTATAGGCGTAATAGCCGCCATAGAAGTAGGGGTAGGCGTAATAGCGGTTGTAATAGTAGTGGTGATGGTGGCCCTTGCCATTCCAATTGCCGTTCCAGTTCCCGTTCCAATTGTTGGCAAAGTGCTCGTGGCGTCCGGCATTGCCATTGAAGTTGTTGCCCCTCGCAATACGGGCGTTATTGCCGCCCATATGCGCGAAGGAATTACCCATATGGGAACCACTATGCATGCCTCCGGTGGTGGCAAAGTGGGTTCCGGCCGGTCCGCCGATACGAGGGCCGCCGCCGCCGCCACCGCCGCCGTGGCCGCCGCCTTTCACCAGAATGAGGTCGGGAGAGGCGCCGCCAATCGGAGCGAAGGATGGCGTCGCGTTCGCTGGCAGCACGAGGCTCGTGAGCAGGGCAAGACTGCTCGCCGCCGCTATCAGGGTTGTCTTGGGATACCGCATCGCAAATTCCTTTCGTGATCTCTCGGCACTAAATCCGCCTGCTTGGAGCGGAACGTCATGCAGGGGAAATCGTGCAGTCCCCGGCTCGGTTCCGGGCCGTGCAATAGAGGTGACTTGTCGCATGGTCCGCTTGGCAGGGCGCTTGCAGGACCTAAGAACCGATTTCACGGTAAGGTGATCGGGAACCTTCGCGCTTTGAGCCCCGTCAATCCGCGTATTCGATGTCGTTGCGGTAGAGCTCGTAGGCCGCGCCGTACTCCATGACGCGGGCCACCTCGGAGATGAAGGCCTCGTCATAGCCAGCCCGTCGGAGCAGATGAAAGCCCATTTCCATGCCCGAAGCGATGCCGCCGGCGGTGATGATGCGCCCGGCATCGACCACGCGGGCGCGGGAGATACGGCAGGCCGGCGCGATCTCGGCCAGACGATCGATCGGTACCTTGCCGAAATTCGATGCTTCGAGGCGGTCCGGCTCCTTGCGGTTCGTTGCGGGTTTGCCGTCGAGAAGGCCCATCAGACCATAGATCCACGAGCCCGTGCAGACGCTTGTAATCAGAGTCTTTTCCGGGAGCGCGCGGATGAACTCATGCAGTCTCCCGTTATGCATCTCCTGGCGCGTGCCGAAGCCGCCGGGAATGAGGAAAGCGTCCATGTCGGGTTGGTCGGTGAAGCTGTAATTGGGCAGCACGGTGAAGCCGGCTTGCGTCTGCACTGGGCGCATTGCGTCGGCGACGAGGAAAGCGTCGAGCTCGGGGTCGAAGCGCCGCGCCACCGAGAACACGCCGTAGGGCGCGGCGTAGTCGACGATTTCGGCGTCCTTGAACACATAGATGCCGAGGCGGAAGCCGGGGATCTTGGGGTAGCTGCGATGGGCAGTCATTGGTGATCTCCTAGCTCTTTTCCGCGAGCGCGGCCTTGAGCGACGCATTCTCGGCTTCGAGAGCGGCCATGCGCTGCTCGAAGCGGCCGATGGCTTCGGTTACGTCCTCGGCGAAAAACATTTGCGGAATATGTTGCGGGCAGTTCACGTCCCACGCCTCCACAGTGAAGAGGATGGCCGCTTCGCTCCGCGCGCGATAGGCGCCGGGAAAGAGCTTGGCGATCAGCTCGGGATCATCCTCCACCACGCGCGCCGTCCCCCAGATCTTCACCCGTTTGCGCCTGGCATAATCCATCAGGAAGATCATCGCGTTCGGGTTCTCTGCGAGGTTGCCGGTCGAGATGTATTGGCGGTTGCCGGCGAAATCGGCGAAGCCCAGCGTCCTCTCGTCGAGCACCCGCAGGACACCCTTAGGTCCACCGCGGTGCTGGATGTAGGGCTGGCCGCCCGCGCTCGCAGTGGCAAGGTAAAAAGAGCGCTGCTCGGCGACGAACGCGGCGAGTTCCTCATCGATCTCGACGGCAAAGCCTCCCTTCTCCTCCATCTTCGCATATCCGGCGCGCGAGCCGCGCCGCTCCTGCGCGGCCTTGACCGAGCGCGAGAAGGCGATGTCGGAGGAAGGGCGCATAATTACGACTCACAGGGCCGGCATGGTGATGAAGCCCGGCAATGCTTTGATGCGGTCGATCCAGGCTCTGACGCGAGGGTAGGACTGCAAGGATACGCCCCCTTCGTGCGAGAGTGCGACGTAAGGCATACAGGCGATGTCGGCGATGGTCGGGCGCCCGAGTGCAAGCCAATCGCGCTTGGCGAGGTGCTGCTCCATGAGCCCGATGACGCGTCTCGCCTTCTCACGGGCTTGCGCGACATCGAGCTTGAACCCGAACTTGTCATGGAGCCTCGCGTCGTTGGGTCCACGCGCGACCTCGTTCTCGGCGACCATGAGCCACGACATGACCTCCGCCATGCCGGCTGCGTCAGTCGGTAGCCAGCTTTCGCCGCCGTATTTCCGCGCGAGGTAGACGAGGATCGCCTGGCTGTCGCGCAAGATGACGTTGCCATCCTCGAAGACAGGGATCTCGCCGAACGGGTTCTTGTCGATCAGCGGGCTCTTCTTGTGGGCGCCGCCGAGGAAATCGACCGGTGCGACATCGAGCTTGAGCCCGAGCAGCGAAGAGAACAGGCGGACCTTGTAGCAGTTGCCGGACAGTTCCAGATCGTGAAGCTTCAGCGCGGTCATGTGGTTCTCCAGGGTTGAGGCCGGCGGGGGCGGCCAGACGCCCCTCTATTTGGAGGTTCCGCAAAGCAAGAGTATCTGGTATTTTTGGGAGGCATCCTTCCAAGTATTGGGATAATTGCAT
This sequence comes from Actinomycetota bacterium, assembly GCA_050257815.1. GTDB lineage: Bacteria > Pseudomonadota > Alphaproteobacteria > Rhizobiales > Methyloligellaceae > Methyloceanibacter. The sequence goes on along the minus strand of JBLMXO010000152.1, from coordinate 943 downwards.
TGGACCAGCTCGCCGCTATGCGCGTCTTCGTCGCTGTTGCCGATGCGGGCAGTCTCTCCGCCGCGGGGCGGCGGCTCGGCATGCCTCTCTCCACCGTGAGCCGGCACCTGAAGGCGCTCGAGGATAAACTCGAGACGAGACTCGTTACGAGGACCACGCGGCGGCTCACTCTCACCGGACCTGGCCGGACCTATGCCGCGACCTGCCGTCAGGTGCTGGATGAGCTAGACGATGCGGCGCGAGGTCTCGCGGGCGAGCGCGCCGAGCCGCGGGGCGAGCTCATGCTCACTGCTCCCGTCCTGTTCGGGAGGCTCTATGTGCTCCCCGTGGTGACCGCGTTCTTGAGCGCGAACAAGGAGGTTTCGGCGCGTCTTCTCCTGGTGGATCGCATTGTCGATCTCGTCGAGGAGGGTCTCGATATCGGCGTGCGCATCGGCAATCTGCCCGATTCCTCGCTCAGGGCCACACGTCTGGGCTCGATCCGCTATGTCACTTGCGCGAGCCCCTTCTATCTTGGCGATCGCGGAGAGCCGGCAACACCATCAGAACTTGCCCGCCACGACTGCATCTCCTTCAACACCATCTCTCATCCCGAGCGGTGGAGTTTCGGTGGCGAGAAAGAACGCCGGGTGACCGTCAATCCAAGGCTGATCGTCAACACGGCGGAGGCGGCAATCGACGCCGCCAAGTCGGGGCTCGGCATTACCCGGGTGCTGTCCTATCAGGCCGAATCCGCCCTCGCTGACGGCTCGCTCAGGCGCATCCTTAAGGCGTTCGAGCCCGAGCCGATCCCGGTCAACCTCGTGCATCGCGAGGACCGGTTGCCCCAAGCCAAGGTCGAGAGCTTCATTGCTTTCGCTGCGCCCCGGCTTCGCCAAGCGCTGAAGGCGGCGGCTGGCTAGGAAGCTCTGGATTTGCGGCCCCGTCGCCTTCCCAAAGTGCC
>JBLMXO010000151.1:0-4450 GCA_050257815.1 Actinomycetota bacterium | reverse complement strand
AAGGAGTTCCTGTCCAACCCCGGCAAGTTCCAGGCGCTCGGCGCGAAGATCCCCAAGGGTGTCCTTCTGGTAGGCCCTCCGGGCACCGGCAAGACGCTCCTCGCGCGGGCCGTGGCCGGTGAGGCGGGCGTGCCGTTCTTCACCATCTCCGGCTCGGACTTCGTCGAGATGTTCGTCGGTGTCGGTGCGAGCCGGGTGCGCGACCTGTTCGAGCAAGCCAAGGCCGCGGCCCCCTGCATCATCTTCATCGACGAGATCGATGCCGTCGGCCGCCACCGTGGCGCCGGCCTTGGCGGCGGCAATGACGAGCGCGAGCAGACGCTGAATCAGCTCTTGGTCGAGATGGACGGCTTCGAGGCGAATGAAGGCATCATCCTCATCGCCGCGACCAACCGGCCCGACGTGCTCGACCCTGCGCTGCTCAGGCCCGGCCGCTTCGACCGTCAGGTCGTGGTGCCGCGACCCGACATCATCGGCCGCGAGAAGATCCTCAAGGTGCATGTGCGCAAAGTTCCGCTCGCGCCCGACGTGGACTTGCGCGTCATCGCCCGCGGCACGCCCGGCTTCTCCGGTGCAGACCTTGCCAACCTCGTCAACGAGGCGGCACTCCTTGCCGCGCGCCGCTCGAAGCGCCTTGTCACGCAGCTCGAGTTCGAGGATGCCAAGGACAAAGTGCTGATGGGCGCCGAGCGCCGCTCCATGGTCATGACCGAGGAGGAGAAGACGCTGACCGCCTATCACGAGGGCGGGCACGCGCTCGTCGCGTTGCATATGCCGGCGTCGGACCCGGTGCACAAGGCGACTATCATCCCGCGCGGCCGTGCCCTCGGCATGGTCATGCGCCTGCCCGAGCGCGACATGCTCTCGCACACCCGCGCCAAGCTCAAGGCCGACATCACCGTCGCCATGGGCGGACGCGTGGCCGAGGAGATCGTGTTCGGCTACGAGAAGGTCACGTCTGGCGCCTCGTCGGACATCAAGATGGCGACGCTCCTCGCCCGCGCCATGGTCACGCAATACGGCATGAGCGACAAGCTCGGCCCGCTTGCCTATGGCGACAACGAGGAAGAGGTATTCCTCGGCCACACCATCGCGCGGCAGCAGAACCTCTCCGACGAGACGCAGACCATCGTCGACGAAGAGATCCATCGCCTGGTGGACGAATCCTTCGAGAGCGCGCGCAAGATCATCACCACGCATCTCGACGATCTGCACACCATCGCGCGGGGCTTGCTCGAATACGAGACGCTGTCGGGCGACGAGATCAAGGACCTCCTCAAGGGCAAGCCGCCGGTACGCGACTTTACCGCCGACGTTACGTCGCGGCCTGGACCCGCCTCTGCCGTTCCCGCTGCAGGCCGCGGCAAGAAAGCGCCGCCTGAGCCCGATACCGGAGGCATGGAACCCAAGCCCGCGACTTAAGGCTCGCGGCTTAAGCCCAAGGGCCTATCGATCCAAAAACAAATGCCCGGCCTTTGGCCGGGCATTTTTGATTCGTGGCCATGCCCCAGGCAAGCCCATTGCTCGTCCATTTAAGCTGACATGACCCGAAGCGGACATTCTTGCGGTCCCTCGGACATTCGAGCGACGCCGTCAAAATCTCCTATTGATGGTGATGCCGACAGACTGATCGGTCACGCGCTGTGATGGATCTACGAACAAGGTGCCGACGACATCATAGCCAAAGTTCCTGCTCGTGAAGGGTGCCGAAAAGTTGCTCTTGAATTCTGCCGAGCGAGCGTAGGTATAGTTGAGATCCAAGAACCAGTTGTGATCCATATAATAGGTAAGGCCGACCTGGGCGGCGCCTCCCCACACCCACTCAGAACTTGCGAAATTCAACGGTGAGCCGGTGGCGTCAGCGCGCATGCCATTGACGTCGGCGAAGCCGATGGCATTGTCGATCTTGGTCTGGGTCCCGAATAGCGCAGGACCGGCACCCAAGTAGACATAGCTTCGTGCAAACGAATGCCCGATGAACGGCATGAAAGCGATTTCATGATCGAGCTTGGTTCTGTATGAACCGATGACGACGTTCCCCGTGAACGAATCCGGCCCGGATAAGGTCTGTAACATTCCGGCCTGGGGGGCGATGTCGAGCGTCGTCGCCGTCGCGTCCACGAATCGGTAGACGACTTTCCCACCCCACAGCCAGTTGCTCGCGGCAAAGTGCGCGAAGTAGCCCAATTGTGCGTCCGGCGCCAAGGTCGACTCGGTGTCTTCCCGGGGATTGGCAGGACCGCCGGCCGCGCCAGTAGCGACCCGCGTTGTTCCCAAGAAGACATCGCCAATGCCGTTGGCGAACATGTCCTGATCGAAGTTGACGCTGTTGAAGCTCCCGCCCAAGCCGGCAAACCAGCCTGCCCGCGGAACGATAGGCTCCTCGGCCCGCGCCGATAGAGGAAAAGCCAGCGACCCCAGCAACAAAGCATTCAGCCATATGCGCATCGAACCCTCCCTCCAGTGATAGGGACCGCGCGCAACGATTGGACAAATTCGAAGACGGCCCCCGAAACCAGCCCCATGCTTACCGCCATCCCCACGATGGCTCAGCTAAGGCCTTATTGGTACAGGCCTAGTCAGTCAGGAGAAAGTGGCTTGCGGCCGTCGCGCCTGTGCTAGTCCTGACGCATGGGTGAATCGCATCTTTATCTGAGGCCGCTTGGATTTTTATTTGGCGCTGCCGCGGCACAAGCGGTCGCCGACGGTTTGGCGCTGCCGCTTGCTGGCGGCCCTGTCGCGTTTGCCACGGCGGAGGTGATCGAGGGCGAGCCGGGCAAAACCACGCGCCGCTCCATCACCGCGCCTGCACTCGTCGAGGAGCGCGAGCGCGATGCGTATCTCGCCGCGCTCATCGTGCGCGTCACCGCGAAGCGGCCGTCCTTCGCCGGGCTTAGCCTCGACAAGCCCCTTCTCATGGGCATCGTCAACGTGACGCCCGACTCATTCTCCGACGGCGGCCTCTACGACACGACGGAAGGCGCGATCGAGCACGCGGCTGAGCTTGCGCAGGCCGGGGCCGCCATTGTCGATATCGGGGGAGAGTCGACGCGGCCCGGGTCTGACGCCGTCGGTGAGCAGGACGAGCTTCACCGCGTCATGCCGGTGCTCGAAGGGCTGAAAGGTTTCCGTGCAGCGATCTCGATCGATACGCGCAAAGCCTCGGTCGCGCGCGCGGCGGCGAAAGCGGGCGCCAAGATCTTCAACGACGTGTCGGCGCTGACGTTTGATTCCAACAGTCTAGCGGTCGCGGCAGAGACCGGCATGAGCGTCGTGCTTATGCATGCGCAAGGCGAACCCAAGACCATGCAGGACAACCCGGCCTATGCCGACGTCGTGCTCGAGGTCTACGACTATCTCGAACACCGCATCGAGGCGCTCGAGGCCGCCGGCATCCCCCGCGCGCGCATCGCCGCCGATCCTGGGCTCGGCTTCGGCAAGACGCTCGCCCATAACCTCGCGCTCATCTCGCACACGAGCCTGTTCCACGGGCTTGGCGTGCCGCTCCTGATCGGCGCCTCGCGCAAGCGCTTCATCAAGGGGATTGCCGGAGGCGAGGTGCCTAGGGATCGCGAAGCCGGCTCTCAGGCCGCCTCTATCGCGGCATGGGCGCAAGGCGCTCAGATTTTCCGCGTGCATGACGTCGCAGCTACTCGCCAGGCGCTCGAAGTCTTTCGTGCCAGCATGTTAGGGACTGAAACTTAACGAAAATTCATAAAGCCGCAGCGCCAGGGCTGGTGTAATGATTGCTTACATTTTTTGAACCCAAAGGTGCTACACCAGGAGCATAATTTGTGAGGCGCCAGAAGGATCAAAGCGCAGAACAGGCGCCGACAGGGGGACTGGACCGGGGGACCACCGCCATGACTCGCAAGTATTTTGGCACGGATGGCATCCGTGGCAGCGCCAACTCGTTTCCGATGACCTCGGAGGTCGCGCTCAAAGTTGGCATGGCAGCCGGCAAGCTCTTCACCAATGGGTCCTATCGCCACCGGGTGGTGATCGGCAAGGACACCCGGCTCTCGGGCTACATGATCGAGTCGGCGCTGGTGTCCGGCTTCACTGCCGTCGGCATGGACGTATTCCAGCTCGGGCCGATGCCCACCCCCGCTGTGGCCATGCTGACGCGGTCGCTCCGCGCCGATCTCGGCGTGATGATCTCCGCCTCGCATAACCCCTTTATCGATAACGGCATCAAGCTGTTCGGCCCCGACGGATACAAGCTCTCCGACGAGAAGGAAGAGGAGATCGAGGAGCTGATGGCCGGCGACTCCGCGGACCTGCTTGCGCCGTCCGAGAAGATCGGCCGTGCCACCCGGATCGACAGCGCGCGCGAGCGCTATATCGAATTCGCCAAGCGCACTCTGCCCAAGAACATCCGCTTCGACGGCATCAGGGCGGTGATCGATTGCGCCAACGGCGCGGCTTACAAGGTGGCGCCTGAGGCTCT
>JBLMXO010000150.1:0-3916 GCA_050257815.1 Actinomycetota bacterium | reverse complement strand
TTCCGCGCCGTTTGGCTCAACCCACGAACCAGCGTGCAAGACGGGCTGCTGATCGCTGCCGTCATGCTCGTCTCCAGCCTGCTTGCCCTCCAATACAATCTCTTCTTTTTCATCGCCGAGCTTTCCGAGCCGCAACGCAAGATCTCTTTGGCCGAGGCCATATTTCTGACTGCTCTGCTTGCCGCATGTATCGTTGCTTTTGTCCTTCGTCGGCTGAGCGACGAAAGGCGAAACGTGGCGAAGGACGTTGCTGCAAAGATCGAGTTGCGCAGGTTGAAGGCATTAGCATCCGAGGACCCGCTTACTGGCCTTGCTAACCGGCGTACGCTCGTCGCCGCGCTCAACGCGGCGACGTCGGTCTCCTGGGCCCGCGAGAAGCATGCGCTGTTCGTGATCGATCTCAATCACTTCAAGCAAGTGAACGATCGCTATGGCCACTCCTTAGGAGACCACGTTCTCCAGGTCGTTGCCAATCGCCTGCGCGGGGTGACGAGACCGGTGGATCTGCTCTCCCGTCTTGGGGGCGATGAGTTCGCAGTGCTCTCTTACGATATTGATCGCGATCTCGCTTGGGAGATCGGCATACGATTTGTCGAAGCGGTCGAGCAAGAGATTGTGGTCGCGGGCCACACATTTAACATCGGCGTGTCGATCGGGGCTGCCATCATCCCCGACGACGGAACCGCCGCTGACGAAGTTCTCGATAAGGCCGACCTCGCGATGTACGCGGCGAAGAGAGATCCCTCGTCATCGCTCATCTTCTTCGAGGCAACCGCCAAATACCCTCAACGGATCGCCAACCTCACCTGACATTCGAGGAAGCGGGCGTGTCCCGCGCTCGTAGGCGGCGCCGAGGAGATGATGGAGCATACCGAAATCGCCGCGATCAGAGCGCTGCTCGCCTCTAAGCCGCGGCCGAGCGGATGGCGCGAGCGGCGTCAGCGCCTCGACGATATCGGCAGTGTCTGGCCCATAGCCCATGACGTTGAGCTCGCTCCCGTCGATCTCTTTGGGGTGCGTGGGGAATGGTCGATCGTTCCGGGCAGCGATCCTCATCACGTCCTTCTCTACTTCCACGGTGGCGGCTATTGCTCGGGTTCCATCCTGAGCCACCGCCGGTTGGTCACTGAGGCAGGGAGGGCGTCAGGAACGCGCACCCTCGCGGTCGACTATCGTCTCGCGCCGGAAAATCCTTTCCCCGCCGCCCTCGAGGACGCGCTCGCCGCGTGGCTATTTTTGCGGGGACTGGGCATCGCTGCGCAGCACATCGCCGTCGGCGGCGATAGCGCGGGCGGGGGTCTCACCGTGGCGCTTATCAATCTCCTGCGCGACGAGGGCGACGAGCTTCCGGCCTGCGCGTGGCTCGTCTCGCCGTGGCTTGACTTCGCTCTATCTGGAGCGACGCTGGCCAGCAAAGACGCAGAAGACCCCATCATTCATACGGCCTATCTCGCCGAGCTGGTTGATGCGTACCTTACGCCCGGGATGGATCGGAAGGACCCGCGCGTGTCGCCTCTTTACGCCGATCTAAGGGGTTTCCCGGCCACATTGCTCCAGGTCGGCTCGGACGAGACGTTGCTCGATGACGCAACGCGCTTTGCCTCGGTCGCCGGTGCGGCCGAGGTGGCGGTGACGCTGGAGATCTGGCCGCATATGATCCACGCTTGGCCCTTGTGGAACCCCAAGCTCGCGGCCGGACGGCATGCGCTCGCGAATGCCGGATCCTTCATCCGAGCCCATATGCGCTGATCGCCGAACGACGTGGTGAGAACCTTTGGGCGTGCTCGTTCGTTTATAAGTGGGTGCCTCGAGTAAGGACTCATCTTCCGCCAATATCGCGAGCGGTCTGATAGGATGTCGGGCGAGTTGCCATCGCGTTCCTGAGCATCGGGCTTAAGAGGGAAATTCCACCATGCGACTTTCATTCGGGTTCCGCGCCGCTCTCGTCGCCGTTGTAGTTTTGACCGGGGCGGTGGCTTCCTCCGCGGCACGCGCCGATTCAGGACAGATATGGCTTTGGGAGCTCAAGGGCGGCTGGTTCATCGGCGGCTCGGCTGGCGGCGGCACGCTGCTGTTTCATGGGCGTCGCTATCCGCTCTCAGTTGGCGGGGTGAGCGCAGGCCTCGTCTTCGGCGGCTCCGAGACCAGACTGCAAGGCACGGTGAGCAACATTTGGCGACCCTCAGATGTCGCCGGCGTTTACGGAGCCGTTGGCGCAGGCGTGGCGATCGGCGTAGGCGCGCGCGTCATCATCCTAAAGAACGAGAAAGGCGCTGTATTGCGTCTGTCAGGCCGGCAAATCGGCCTGCTCGCCAATGCCGATGTCACCGGGTTGGTGATCGGACTGAAGTAGCTGCACTCTTTCTTATCACGCTGCCCGCAGTTAGCCCGCGCTCTCGGAGAGAAGCGCGTTGCTGATCTTGATCTTGTGGGCGAGTTCGCGAGCGCGCGCACTGGGCCCTCGGCAATCACGGTCGCCGTGGCCGGCTTCTCGGTCAGGAAAGCGACCTCACCGACAAAGTTCCGTCGCTCCAAACGCGAAATCTGCCGGTCACCGATCATCACTTTGGCGCGGCCAGAGCAGATGAAGAAAATTCTCTCCAGCGGTTGATTCTCTTCCGCCAGCACCGTGCCGCCGGCTACATCGCGAAACTCGCCAGCGGCGAGCAGGCGGGCGATCTGGGCGTCGTCGAGGCCGGCAAGGACGCTGCGCAGCAGCTCGCGATCGGCCGCAGGCAGCTGCAGCGACAGCCGATCCTTCATCAGCCGGTAGATCTGGTAGAGGTTGATGGTGACGAAGACCAGGTCCCAGCCGATCCCTGTGCGCAAATCTCCACCCGACAGCCAAAAGTGGACGATCTCGAGCGATAGTCCGACCACGGCCACCACGCGCAGCCAGAATATGTTGGTGAGCCAATAGGAAATCGCGATCAGCAGGTAGGAGAAATGACCGGGCCAATTATTGAGACTGAAAATCTCCCCCAAGACTTCCATCGACGCACCCCATAGACGCGGCTGGCCGTTCGCTTGCAGCCCATTGATCGCCCCTCGAAGATCGCGATCCTATCGCGACGCGCCCCCGCCCGGAAGAAGCCTCCGACCAGCCCGACATTCACGGATCAGGTGATCGAGCCGATGACGCCTTCGATTAGATAGTCGGTGTGCTGAAGCTCGTCGGCATAAGGTCCATAGGCTGTCCCGGCCGGCACGACCTCCTTGCCGGTGTTGTCCCTGATGGGACCGACGAAGATTGCGTCCTCATCCTTCATCCGCTGGACGGCGGTCTTCGCGGCGTTGATCGCCTCCGGCGTCGCTCCAGCACCGAACGGGCTCGACCTTACGTAGTCCTTGTCATAACCGCCGGTCACGAAGTTCGGCAATGTACCGCCCTTCTGCAGCATCTCAATGAACGTCTCGAACATGTCGGTCGATGATATTCGGCGCCGGTGATATAGCCCTTGGGAGCGAGCGCGGCCTGGTCGAAGGCGTGCCCGCATGTTTGGACGCCGCGCGCTTCGGCCGTCTTGATCACCACTTCCGGGGCATCCAGGTGGCAAGTAATGACATCGCAGCCCGCATCTACGAGCGTGTTCGTGGCCGCGGCATCGTGAGTTTCATCCTCCCACTCGCCGGTGAAGATCACCCGCACCGTTGCTCGAGGATTGGTCTGGCGGCTGCCGAGAAGGAATGAGTTCACATTGAGCAGAACACTGCCGAACGGCTTGCCGGCCACAAAGCCGAGTTGGTTTGTCTTTGTGCAGAGGCCAGCGGCAACGCCGTTCACATAGTGACCTTGGTTGATCAATCCGTGTTGACTGCCGACGTTCGGCGGGTTGTCAGCGCGTGCGAGCAGTGAGGCTTGGCGGAACAGGACATTCGGATATTTTTTCGCCACCGCCAGAAGAAAGGGATCGTC
>JBLMXO010000149.1:0-2905 GCA_050257815.1 Actinomycetota bacterium | reverse complement strand
CTGGCTTCATCGCCATTGAAGATGCCCGTCGGCGGAATCTGTGCTTTGGGGAGTTCCGCGGGCGACTGATGCAACTCAGCCCGCGGGGACTGAACCCGATTCGGCCATAACGAGAGCCGGTTAGCAAACCAATTCGAACCCTATGTGACAGTCTGGGGATGAACGCACAGCTAAGTAGGAATGAAGGGGCGAAGTGTCTAGGCTGCCCCGAGTCCTGTGCCTTGATCAGCCTCGGTTTTTTCGATGTTCCAGCGCGCAAATAGCGCGGCCAGATCAACCTTCTCGAAGGGCTTGGCGAGATAGTCGTCAAGGCCTGCGGCAAGATATGCCGCGCGGTCCTCGGCAAAGGCGTTGGCGGTGAGTGCCACGATGGGCGGACGCTCCGTGCCCGGACGCGCTCCCTCGGGATAGAGCTCCCTGATGCGCCGTGCCGCTTCGACTCCATCCATGTCGGGCATGTGGATGTCCATGAGCACGAGGTCGAAGCCTTTGCCTTGCGCAAGGGCCTCATGTGCTCTCGCGATCGCCTCGGCGCCGCTTCGTGTGCGGTCGACCCGCGCGCCTGACTTCTCGAGCACGGTCGAGGCAAGGAGCGCATTGATGTCGTTGTCCTCCGCAAGCAGGATCGAATGCTCTGCGCCGTCCGCGTTGGTCGAGTGCTGCTGCATGGTGCCCTCGACGATGCGAAGCTCTGCCGCTTGAGCGGGCTGCTCGCGGTCGCCGAAGAGCTGGGTGAGCAGCGACAGAGGCCTCACCGGCCTGACCAGATAGCCGTTGAAGCCAGCGGCGCGGAATGAGGGGATCTCGCTGCGCTCGGACGGATCGATGGCGACCACGGCGCGGGTGCTCTCGCTCTTCTGTTTGGCGCGACGGAGTTGGGGGAGGAGCCGGGCGGCCCCGGAGGAAATCGCTGCGCGGTCGGTGAGGAGCGCCGTGAATGGAACGCCGGCGGCGGCGGCGCCTTCGGCGATGCGTTCGGCGTCATTCAGCCTCACGCGGGCGACCGCAGCACCCATCGCCACCAAGAGGTCGCTGATGACAGCGGCTTCGATCGACCCTTCCAGCACGAGGAGGATCTTCTCGCCACGCGCGGGCTTCGGCCAGAAACTGCCGAGCTCGGCCGGTTGTGTCGGCATCGCGAACGGGAGGTCGACGGTAAAGGTAGCCCCAGCGCCCGGCACGCTCGCCACGCTGATGTGCCCCCCCATCTCATCGATCAGCCGCTTGGAAATGGCGAGCCCGAGCCCAGTGCCGCCGTGGCGGCGCGCCGCCCCTGAATCGGCTTGTTCGAACTCGGCGAAGATGCGCTCGATCGCTTCGGGAGGCACGCCCGGCCCGGTATCGCGCACCGTGAAGCGGAGCAGGCATTGGCCGCCGACGTCCGTCCAGCCCGCGCCCGGCGCGAGCTGGACGGTGAGAGCGACGCCTCCGCGCTCGGTGAACTTGATGGCGTTGCCCATGAGATTCATCAGGATCTGGCGCACGCGCATCTCGTCGCCGATCACCGTGCGCGGCAAATCGGGGGAGGCAAGCCAGCCGATCTCGAGCCCTTTATCGCGACCGCGCGGAGCGAGAAGCTCGACGACGCTCTGCGCCGCATCGGCGACCTCGAACGGGGCAGCTCTAAGCTCGATCTTGCCTGCTTCGATCTTGGAGAAGTCGAGCACCTCGTCGATGAGCGCGAGCAGCGTCTTCGCCGAGGTGGAGATGGCGCGCGCATAAGTGCGCTGCTCGGGCGATAGCTCGGTGTCGAGCAGAAGCCCGGTCATGCCGAGGATGCCATTCATCGGTGTTCTGATCTCGTGGCTCATCGAAGCAAGGAAGCGCGACTTTGCTTTGCTCGCATCCATCGCCTGGTCACGCGCGATCGCCAGCGCAAGCTCGGAGGCCCGCTGCTCGGTGATGTCTCGCCCGACGCTCTGGATCTCGCTCACCCCCCCGTCCCCGTCGCGGACCGTGAAGTCCTCCCATATGAACCACCGAGGACCCGATAAGGTTGCAAGCTCGACCACGCGGCTTCGCCGTTCGTCGGCCTCACCCGTCACCCCCTTGGCCGGCACGTCGTCTTCCCAGGTTTCGCCAGTGACGAGCGGGAGGCGTAGCACCTGCCCAACCATCGCCTCGCGACTGAGGCCGAAGGCCCGGCAGAATGCGTCATTGACGAAGGTGACGCTGTTTTCGGCATCCCGTCGGACGATGACATCACCCTGATGATCGAGGAGATCGCGATAACGCGCTTCGCGCTCGCGCACCTCCCATTGCAGGTCCTTCAGTGATTCGAGACTCGCATCGAGCCGGTCGGCCAGCGAGAGGAACCGTCCGTTCGCACCCTCCCTGCGGCGGGCAGCTAGAAGTTCGACGGCGATGGCCACGGCGAGAATGAGTGGCACGAGCGCAAGAGTGAGCATCGTGCCGAGCGTTGCGAGCGAAAGTGCGGCGAGCGAAGCGGCGAAGAGGGCAAGCGCGAGGCGAAGTGGAAATACGCCGGACCGGTCCGACGCGAGACCACGCGTCGGCGCGCCATCCCCGCGCCGATCGGCGCGCGTTACTTTCTCTTTCCGCTCCACCTGACGCCACTCGACGTGTTGCCGGTCGTTGCCGGCGGTTTCCCTTGCCGGAACCGAAGCAGAGAATGCTTGAGAAAGGCTTTAGCGGGCGAGGAAACACGTCTCGCGATCTCCAAAAAAAACAATCAGATCAGATGGTTAAGCCGCAGCCTGGGCGCGGCGTAGCGTCTCGCCGCGATAGCTCAGCGCTTCCGCGATATGGATGCGTCCGACCTGCTCAGCCCCATCAAGGTCCGCCAAAGTCCGGGCGACACGAAGGGTCCGGTGATAGCCCCGGGCGCTCAGCGAAAGCGCATCGGCCGCTTCACGTAGAAGCGCAAGTCCGGCGGCTTCAGGCG
>JBLMXO010000148.1:0-6562 GCA_050257815.1 Actinomycetota bacterium | reverse complement strand
GTGGAGTTCGCGGAAACGCCGAGCTTGCCGACGCGATCCATCAAGCATGTTGCCACATAAGCGGATCATGGCCGCTTGTCCAGCGCTCGGTCGTTAGACTTTGAATTTTCCTGCAGTGATCGCCGCGCGGAGGCCGGAAGGGTAAGGAATGCTAATTGGTCGCGGTTGAAAGGGTAATTTTTGGAAAGCAAATCGTCACGAATCTTGTCATTCATTCGTATTTGCCGTTGACCCCCTATCTTGAAATCCTTAGGGTGCGCGCCTTATTCACGCTTTCTGCGCTATTCCTCGAGCTTGGACGGCCCCGCGGATTTTGAGGCGCGAGGGCCTTTTGCTTGTCAAATGAGTGAGAAGAGAACGACATGTCACGCGCGATGACGGGCGCCCAGATCGTCCTTGAGGCTCTCGCCGACCAAGGCGTCGAGCACATCTTCGGCTATCCCGGAGGTGCGGTGCTGCCGATCTACGATGAGCTTTTCCAGCAGGATCGCCTCAAGCACATCCTCGTGCGTCATGAGCAGGGCGCGGTTCATGCCGCCGAAGGCTATGCCCGCTCGACCGGCAAGGTCGGTGTCGTTCTCGTCACCTCCGGCCCTGGCGCGACCAATGCGGTCACTGGCCTCACCGACGCGTTGCTCGATTCGATTCCCATCGTGTGCATCACGGGGCAGGTGCCGACTCATCTCATCGGCAATGACGCCTTCCAAGAATGCGACACAGTCGGCATCACCCGGCCGTGCACGAAGCACAATTATCTGGTCAAGGACGTGAACAGTCTCTCGCGCGTCCTGCACGAGGCCTTCTATGTCGCGCGCACAGGCCGCCCAGGCCCCGTCGTGGTCGATATTCCCAAGGACATCCAGTTCGCCAAGGGCATCTATACCGGGCTCACCAACTCGCAGCACAAGAGCTACAACCCGAGGACCGTGGGCGACGACAGCGCGGTGGCGAAGGCCGTCGAGCTGATGGGCAAGGCCAAGCGGCCGATATTCTATACCGGCGGCGGCATCATCAATTCGGGTCCGCTTGCGAGCGCCCGGCTGCGCGAGCTCGTGCGGTTGACCGGTTTTCCCATCACCTCCACGCTAATGGGGCTCGGCGCTTATCCTGCGTCCGACAAACAATGGCTCGGCATGCTCGGCATGCATGGCACCTTCGAGGCCAATAACGCGATGCACGATTGCGACGTGATGATCTGCATCGGCGCGCGCTTCGATGACCGCATCACCGGCCGGATCGACGCCTTCTCGCCCGGCTCGACCAAGATTCATGTCGATATCGATCGCTCCTCGATCAACAAGAACGTCAAGGTCGACCTCCCCATTGTCGGCGATTGCGCGCATGTGCTCGAGCAGATGCTCGATGTCTGGCAGGCGAAGAAGTCGAAGATCGACAAGGCGGCGCTGAAAGCGTGGTGGGCGACGATCGACAAGTGGCGCGCGCGGAATTGCCTGCACTACAAGAAGCGCGACGACGTGATCATGCCGCAATACGCGATCGAGCGGCTGTACGCGCTCACGCGCGGCCACGACGTCTACGTCACCACCGAGGTTGGCCAGCATCAGATGTGGGCAGCCCAGTTCTTCAAGTTCGAGGAGCCCAATCGCTGGATGACCTCAGGCGGCCTCGGCACCATGGGCTATGGCCTGCCGTCGGCGGTCGGCGTGCAGGTCGCCCACCCCAACTCGCTCGTCATCGACATCGCCGGCGAAGCCTCGGTGCTGATGACCATGCAGGAAATGTCGACGGCGGCGCAGTATGACCTGCCGATCAAAATCTTCATCTTGAACAACGAATACATGGGCATGGTCCGCCAATGGCAGGAGCTCCTGCATGGCGGCCGCTATTCCCATTCCTACACCGCCGCGCTGCCCGACTTCGTCAAGCTCGCCGAGGCCTATCAGGCGGTCGGCATCAGGGCGGAGAAGCCGTCGGAGCTCGACGATGCGATCCGCGAGATGATCGCGACGCCAAAGCCCGTCATCTTCGACTGCCGGGTGGACAAGCATGCCAATTGCTTCCCGATGATCCCGAGCGGGGAAGCGCACAATCACATGCTGATGGGCGACGACCTGACCGAGGAGGACATCGAGAAGGCCATCACCGAGGAAGGCAAGGTGATGGTCTAGCCATGACCTCCGCCACCCGCAATTTGCTGACTTTCCTGCTCGGCTTTCGCGCGATCATGCTGATCGGCTCGGTCGGCGCCATGGTCGGCGCGCTGCTCATGTTTCTGCAAGGGAGCCGCTACCTCTACCACGCCTGGCACGACTTCTTCTTTTCTAGTGCTCAGGTCGTCGTTCCTGTGCTCGAAGCCGTCGACGCCTTCCTGTTCGGCATCGTGCTCGTGATCTTCGCCTATGGCATTGCCATCGGCTTCGTCTTCACGCTGCCCGAGGGCTATGGTCAGCGGCTTCCGAACTGGATGAAGGTCGGAGGCGTTGGCCAGCTCAAGGCGACGCTCGCTGAGGTCGTCATCGTCGTCTTGATCGTCATCTTTGCCCGCGTCGTGGTCGGCACCGTCGATTCCGGCAAGCTGTTCGAGTGGACCATGCTGGTGCTTCCGGCATCGATCCTTCTCATCGCTGCGGCGCTCCGCATGCTCGAGCTTGGCGGGAAGGGCGGTTCCAATTCGGAAGGGGGAGGGCACTGATGACCCAGCCCGGATCGGCATATTCGCTCGAGAAGCGCGAGGAAAAGCCCGAGACGCATACCATGACCGTGCTCGTCGACAACGAGCCCGGCGTGCTCGCGCGCGTGATCGGCCTGTTCTCCGGCCGCGGTTACAACATCGAATCGCTCACCGTGTCGGAGACCGAGCACGAGGCCCATCTGTCGCGCATTACCATCGTCACCACCGGCACGCCGATGGTGATCGAGCAAATCCAGCATCAGTTGGAGCGGCTGGTGCCAGTCCACTCCGTCACCGATCTCACGGTGAAGGGCAATCCGATCGAGCGCGAGCTGGCCATGGTGAAGGTCGCCGGCAAGGGCGAGAAGCGGGTCGAGGCCTTGCGCTTGGCGGAAGCCTTCCGCGCACAAGTGATCGACGCTTCAACCGAGCATTTCGTGTTCGAGATCACCGGCAAGCAGTCGAAGATCGAGCAGTTCATCACGCTGATGCAGCCGCTCGGCCTAGTCGAGGTCGCCCGCACCGGGCTTGCCGCAATCGCCCGCGGGCCAGAGCGGATGTGAGGTCAGCGGCTTGTCTTCGCGCTGAAGACGTTCAGCAGGAAATTGGCGAGAAACACGACGAGGCCGAGCAGCACGCCGAGCGAGCCGATCACCGCGAGAGCGATGGTCTTATGGGCCTGCGCCAGCGGCAGCCCTGCGATGAACAGAACCGCGCCGATGGTGAAGATCAGGAAGTGCGCGGTGGCGAGCTTGCTCTCGGCAAGCGCCGGATAAGAGCGATAGATGAGCCCGAATAGCGTCATCGAGGCGAAGCCGACCAGATTGATATGGGCGTGCACGGGCGCGAGGTCGAAATGCTCGCCCACCCCCATCCAGATGCCGAAGGCGAAGCCGAAAATCCCGCACAAGAGCCCAATCAGAATGAACCAGCGGTCGATGTTCTTCACGGCGCAATCCTCCCCGAATCGTTTTTCTCGGCGATTAGACCCCCGGCATGACCCCTTGCAAAGTGCCGCCACGGGCGTCACAAACGCGGCCGAGCAAGCCAACCTTTAGGCAGGGAACACCCTTATGCGCGTTTACTACGATCGGGATGCCGATCTCAATCTGATCAAGGGCAAGAAGGTCGCCATCATCGGCTATGGCAGCCAGGGTCATGCGCATGCGCTGAACCTGAAGGAGTCGGGCGTGAAGAACGTGGCTGTGGGCTTGCGCGCCGGCTCGAAGTCGGTAGCCAAGGCCGAGAAGGCGGGGCTCAAGGTCATGGACGTGCCCGAGGCGGCGAAATGGGCCGATGTGGTGATGATGCTCACGCCGGACGAGCTCCAGGCCGCCATCTGGGAAAAGGATCTCAAGCCCAACATGAAGCAGGGCTCAGCGCTCTTCTTCGCTCACGGCCTCAACATCCATTTCAACCTGATCGAGCCACGCCCCGACATGGATGTGTGCATGGTGGCGCCCAAGGGGCCGGGCCACACGGTGCGCGCTGAGTATATGCGGGGCGCAGGCGTCCCGTGCCTCATGGCCATCGCCCAGGATGCGACCGGCAACGCGCATGACCTCACCCTGTCCTACGCTGCCGCGATCGGCGGGGGGAGGGCCGGCATCATCGAGACCACCTTCCGCGAGGAATGCGAGACCGATCTTTTCGGCGAGCAGTCGGTGCTGTGCGGCGGCCTCGTCGAGCTGATGCGGAACGGCTACGAGACCCTCGTCGAGGCGGGCTACGCCCCTGAGATGGCCTATTTCGAGTGCGTGCACGAAGTGAAGCTGATCGTCGACCTCATCTATGAGGGCGGCATCGCCAACATGAACTATTCGGTCTCCAACACTGCCGAATATGGCGAGTACGTCTCGGGCCCGCGCGTCGTCGGCAAGGCGAGCAAAGAGGCGATGAAAGAGGTTCTCTCCGACATCCAGTCGGGCAAGTTCGTCAAGGATTGGATGCTCGAGAACCGCGTCAACCAGACCTCGTTCAAGGCGATGCGCGCCAAATGCGACAACCACCAGATGGAAGTTGTGGGCAAGCGCCTGCGCGACATGATGCCGTGGATCGCCGAGCGCAAGATGGTCGATAAGAGCAAGAACTAAGCCAGAGACGGGGTCACATGAGGGTCTTAGCTTCCACTTCGGCCGTTGCCCGCATTCTCGCTCTCGTCTTGGCCTGGCCGACAGGATCGGCAGCGGCAAAGCCCACCGATGAGCAGCTCGCCGCGATCAAGGCCAATTGCCGTTCCGATTTCATGTCGAATTGCTGGGGCGTGCCCCGCGGTGGCGCTGAGGCGTTCCAATGCCTCAAGGAGCATCTTGCGAGTCTGTCCGCCCCCTGTCAGCAGGCGGTGAAGGCGGTGGTTGCCTCGGCCACGCCTCCGTCCGGCTCCGGCACGGCGCAAACCGCAGCCAAGCCGGCAGCCGAGACGAAGCCTGCGGCGACCGTTGCAGCCCCTGTGACGCCGTCACCGCCAGCGACGGAAAGCTCCACGGCCGCCGGATCGACGTCGACATCGGCGGCAGCTCCATCGCAAAGCACCGCGCATGCCACAGCGGAGCAGAGTGCGGCACCAACGAGCGTTAAGGCCACGCAAGGTCCTTCGGCCTCCGCGACCTCTTCAACCGCGAAAGCCGCGACGAAGTCCTCCGCGGCATCCGCGACGGTGGGCTCGCAAACGCCGGGGTCCGCGGGCGCCGCGACTGCGAAAGCGAAGCCCGCCACGACGCAAGGGACCGAAGCAGCCGCCTCCGCCGCAACGAACGCCGCTGCGCCGCCGCCGGATCTTGGCTTCATCCCGCCGCGCAAGAAGCTCATCATCGCGCGCTTCTGCCATGAGGATTTCAATGCCCTTTGCCCGGGAGTGGATGTGGGCGGCGGCCGCGGCATCAGCTGCCTCGAGGCCAATAAGGCCTCGCTCACGCCTGACTGCCGCGACGCTTTGACGAGACTCATTCGCTGAGCGGCAACCCGCGGGAAGGGGGCCTGAATGCTGATCACCCGCTACGCCAAGATCGTGATGAGCCTCGTGCTCGCCGCCTTCTGCCTGCTCGTGACCTTCGACAATCTGACTGACTACGGCACGAACTATCTCTTCGTGCAGCACGTCATGAGCATGGACACGACCTTCCCCGGCAATGCGCTCATGTACCGCTCGATCACGAGCCCGCTGCTTTGGCAGATCTTCTATGCGCTGATCGTCGCCGCCGAGGGCGTGACCGGCACGCTCTTCTTCGCCGGAGCCATCCGCTTGTTCCAGGTGCGGAACGAGCCGGCCGAGGTCTTCAACCAAGCCAAGATCTACACGATCGCCGCCTGCCTGCTGGCCTTTCTCGTGTGGTTCTTCGGCTTCATGGTCGTCGCTGGCGAGTGGTTCGCCATGTGGCAATCGACCACTTGGAATGGGCAGGAAGCCGCCTTCCGCTTCTACGCGGCGGTGCTCGGCGTGCTGATCTTCGTCAACCAGCCCGATACCGAGCTTCCCGGCTTTGTGCCACCGGCACCTGTGACTCCGCGTCGCCGCCGCACCGACAAGAGAAAACCGAGAGAAAATGCCTGATCCTGCTCCTAAGGCCCGGATTGTGACTGAGGCATTCGGAGCGTATAATGGGCCGTGTTTTAAACAGCCGCGCGTCCCTGAGGCGTGGGGGGCTGTGGCCGACGGGCCGCGAGAATTTGTTTTCGCGGAAGGAGGCCGGAACATGTCCATAGCCCTGACCTTGGAACGCTATCTGGACGCGAGGAACGTCGAATATGACGTGATCTCGCACGCGCCAACCAATTCGTCCCTCCAGACGGCAAAGACGTGCCGTATTCCCGTCGACCGCCTCGCCAAAGCCGTCCTGCTTCGCGACGATGTTGGCTACGCGGTCGCCGTGCTGCCGGCGTCGCATCACATTGAGATTGCCGAACTCAAAAAGCAGTTCGGCAGCGATGTCG
>JBLMXO010000147.1:0-6075 GCA_050257815.1 Actinomycetota bacterium | reverse complement strand
GGACCATCAAACCCGTCTTCGGGCTCCTGTCGGACTTCGTCCCGCTTTTCGGTTCGCGCCGGCGGAACTACCTTCTGCTCGCCAATGCCATGGCGGCAGTGAGCCTCTTCGTGCTTGCCTTTGCGCCGCTGACGCCGGGCCATCGCTGGGTGATGTTCGCTCTGCTCTTGCCGACGACGATGGCAATCGCGCTCGGTGACGTCATTGTCGATGCGCTCATGGTCGAGAGGGGTCAACCGCTCGGACTGACTGGGCGCTTTCAATCGATCCAATGGGCCGCTGCCAACGCTGCCCTTCTCCTGACCGGCGTGCTCGGCGGGTACGTCGCGGAGGATCGCCTTCAGTCGCTCGCGTTTGGTGCTTGCGCAGCGCTGTGGCTAGGTGCCCTCGTCGTGACCTGGATCTATGCAAGCGACGAGCACGGCGAGCACCTCGACAGCGTAAGTCTGCGCGAGACGGGCGCTGCGCTGCTCGGCGTATTTCGCGAACCTCTCTTCCTGGCGGTTTGCGCGCTGCTCACGCTGTGGAGCTTCAATCCGGTCTGGGGCTCCGTGCTCTACGTGCATATGACCGAAGACCTCGGCTTCTCCGAGCAGCAATTCGGCAACGTCACCTCGGCGTTCTTTCTCGGCTCGCTGTTGGGCAGCATCGGCTACGGCATCTATTGCCGCTCCGTCAAGCTCTCGACCCTGCTGCACATCTCCATTATCGCCGCCGTGATCTCCAACGCCGTCTATTGGCAATTGGAAGGGCTGAACTCGGCCTATGTCGTCTCGGTGACCGCGGGCTTCGCCTACATGACGGGGACTCTAATCCAACTCGACCTCACCGCCCGGATCATTCCGGCGCGAGCCGCGGCGACGATCTTCGCCACGGTCATGGCACTCACCAATTTTGCCGGATCGGCGTCCGAGGCGTTCGGCGGCTGGCTCTTCGAAGCCGCCAAGTCCGATTATGGACGAGCGACTGCCTTCAGCCTCGTGGTGGCGGCATCGGTAGCGGCCGCAGTCAGCTGTTGGTTCGTCGTCCCGGCACTCAGGCGCGCTGCCCCACATTGGTGGAACCAATGCGCTCAAGTAGCGAAGTAGCGCACAATAATGCGCGCTCAATAGCGCGGAGGCAGCGGAAGCCGCTTAACGGCGCATGATCTGTTCGCGCAACGGCTCGTTCGCCTTGGTGAAGAGCTCGGCCTGGAGCTCGCGCAGCTCGGCAGCTTGAGCCGCGAGCGTTTTCATGCGTTCATCGAAATAGGCCATATGCAGCCGCGCCGCCTCGAGCGGAGTGCGTGCAGCAGTGAGATTCCTGGCGAGATCGAAGCCCGAGACGACATTCGCCCGCGCCATGTCGATGAGCTTGCGGTTGACCGCGACGGTGCCGAGCCCCGCCGCCCTGAATGAGCGCTCGATGCTTTCGAAGGCAGCGCTCAACATATTGCGTGGGTAAGTCTCCAGTCCGACCGTACGCGCCTGCGCGGCGGCTGCGAGCATGGCCTCCTCACGCTTCGGCGCTCCGGTTGCCTCGGCAATGGTCTTGCCCGGCTTGCTCTTCTCTTTCTCGGTAACGGGTTCGCTGCGAGTTGGCCTGGCGACGGGCTTCCTGCCCCCCGGCGGTGTCTGACGAGTGCTAGCGTTCATGGATGCCTCCCGTGTAAGCCGCCAGGGAGGAACGTGGCTCCGCCGTTACGTTCAACCAGGACGGCAATAAGGCGCAAGGGCGCGCTGGCGTCATAAGAACGTCAGGAAACGGCCATTTTGCGGCATTCCGGAGCGCTTTTTCCCTAGCGAATCCGCCCTTTTGCCGCGAACGCGAAAAGCACCAACTCTATAGCCGCAGGCTATTGGGCAAACACGCGACCCTCTCCCATCTCCCTGTTGTTCGGACGGCACCACTGGCCAGCCGGGTCGAACCCAGGATCAACCGGCCAGAACCGATACCTAAAGGAGAACCACCATGAAGAAGCTCATCCTCGCCGTTGCCCTGGTTGTCGCCTGCGCCGCGCCTGCCATGGCCGAGACTTTCCCCAACACGTACATGACCCGCTAACGCGGTCCGCTAACCCGAACCTGTTCGAACCTGAAAGGAACCGACCCATGAAGAAGCTCATCATCGCCGTCGCCCTCGTCGTCGCGTCTGCCGCTCCGGCTCTCGCCCAGGACTTCGCCCAGAGCTACAGCCAGAATCGCTAATCAACGCGATGAACTTGACGACACAGAATCTTTTTCCCCTCCCGACTTGGGCACCCGCACTCCAGCGGGTGCCCACTCCACTTGTCGCACTGAACGAGGCCTTCGTTCGCGGCACGCGCGAAACGGAGACGGCGGGCGGGAAACTCAGCGTCGCGTGTCGGCGCATCCGCGAGGCATGCGCGGCGGCGAATCTTGGAACGAAGCGCTAGCGGCCCCTCTCCTGAGCAAGCCCCCGCGGGATCGCGACACATCGCCCGTGGCGATCAGTGCCTTCGGTGGACCCTACACCGAGCCACACTCGGGCGCCCTTCGAAGCTCGTTCGCATATCGGGACTTAGAAAGCATGACTGGCGGCGCAGGCTGCCCCTCGTCATGCGGGATCCTGGGATCTATCACTGCCCAAGACGGCGCGCTCTTGGTCCAGATGGTCATCGCCGGCCTCGCGATCTCGCGATCGTCGAGTGTGCCGACGCGGATCGTCATGAGATGCGGCCGCGCCTCCGACTGCGTGGTGACATGCGTCCCACGGTTGGGGCAATAGCGCCGGTGCATGAGATTGCCGCTCGCGGCATGGCTCGTGTAGTCCTTAAGCTCACCCGCGATATGGACCGCCTCGCTCGGGAAGGTGATGTTGACCGTGCCATTCCCCGCCGCCACGTATTGGCAGTCTCGGCACCAACAGACCCGCTTGGCGATGGGCTCAGCCTCGATCCGGTAGCGCACCGCACCGCATAGACATCCGCCGGTGATGGTCATCCGTTCTCTCCTTACGGCTCCTCGATCTCCTCGCGCACCTGCGCATAGCTCAGCATGGCGAACAGCAATGTTCCGCCGAATACATTGCCGGCAAGCGTCGGCAGGAAAAACACGAACACGACGCGCGAGAACTGCTCCGCACCGGTGAGCAGAAGATAGAGCGCCTCCGCCGAGCCCGCCACCACATGGGTGAAGCCGCCAAGCGCGATGAGGTAGGTGATGAGGGTGATGACGAAGATCTCGGTACCTTCCGCCGAGGGAAGCATCCAAACGAGCGCCGCGATCAACCAGCCAGCAACGATGCCCTTGACGAACATCTCCGAGGCCGTGTTCGCCATCAGCTTGGCGCCGACTTCGTGCACGGCATGCGCGATCTCCGGCGAGAGCGCGCCTGAGAAGGCGAGGAAGCTCGCGAACAGCAAGCAACCGACGAGATTGGCAGCGAGCACGATGCCCCACAGCCTGAGCATCACCCACAGCCATTCGAGCTTCCGCCGCGCGATCACGGGGAGCACGGCGGTAAGCGTGTTCTCGGTGAAGAGCTGCTGGCGCGAGAGGATGACGATGAGGAAGCCGACCGAATAGCCGAGCGCCTCGACGATCCACGCGCCTGGGCTCGCCGGGAGATAGGTCTTGAGCAGCCCTTGCGCCAGCAGCGAGAAGCCGATCGAGAGCCCGGCGCCAAGTGCCGACCACCACAACGCGCCCTTCGTGCGGGCAAGCTCCCCCTCGCCTTCCACCCTGATGATCTCGTAGACGACGGCGGCTCTGAGCCTCCGTCTCTTCTCGACCGAACGAGTCTCCTCCTTGGTCAACCCTTCAGGCGGCGGAGGGAGATCGGCAGCAGTCTGTGCGGGCGGTGCTTTCTTCGTCGTGCGTTGCGCCATGCAATCTCGCCAGTTGTCGTGGGAATCAATTCGCGCCGAAGCCTAGCCGCCTCGACGCCTAGATCAAGTCTAGGCCATGGCCGGGCTTAGCACGCAGCGCGCCAGGCGAGGAACGCCTCAGCCCGCCGTCAGTTCTCCATCCCTCGCGACGAGCGCCGTTGCGAGATGCAAATTTTTGGCTTGCACAAAGGGCTTAGGGCTGACTTTTTTTGAGCGTAATCAGGGGTTTTATGGGGTTCCGGCAGGCGGGCATCATGCTAAGAACCAGAGCCCCACGGGCGGTTTGGGGCCTCAGCTAGAGGGAAGCGGAACATGGGAGTGAACGTGCTGTCCACGCGCAAGGCCTTGGTGCTTGCAAGCCTGATCTTCGCTGCTTTGCTCACCTCGACGGGATACGCCGCCTCGCCCGCGACCACAGGCGATCCTTTCACCGAGCTCAAGGGCGACTGGAAGGGCAGCGGCACCGTCATTCTCGACGACGGTGAGAAGAAGAAGGTCGATTGCACCACGACCTATAAGGTCGCCGGCACCAACATCACCCAGACGCTCCATTGCAAGGGCGAGGACTACGAGGTGAACACGCTGCTCAAGGTCACCGACAAGAGCGGCAAGATCAAAGGCACTTGGAATGAGAGCGTCTATGACGCGAGCGGCAGCGTGAGGGGAACGGCAAAGGGCGACACCATCCACGCCATCATCTCGGGCGACAAATTCTCCGGCCGCATGAGCATCAAGGTAAAGGGCGATACCCACACCATCAACGTCATCAAGCTCAACAACAAGACCGGTACCTATCGGCTCGCCACCAGCCTGAGCCTGCACCGGTAGCGGCGGGCGCGCTCCAATCAGGCCCATGGAGTCAACGCTTTTCTCGTCTCCCCGCCGCCGTTAGGAGATCAGTGCCTGATGCCGACGTGACGTTTTTCTTGTAACTTTGCCCGGTCTGACCCTCATGCGGGAGGATGACCGACATGCTACGATTGCTAATCCTAGCTCTCCTAACTCTTAGCTTTGTGGTGAAGCCTGCCGAAGCTGCTGACTGCAGCACGGCCAAGCTGGAACTTCCCGATCTGAATGCTCTGAAGCTTCCCGAGGGCGACCAGGTGGTCGCTACCGTCATGACCGCGCGTGGAAAACTCGAAGTTCAGGTGCATGTCGCAAAGGGCGTCGCATCGGAGCCCACGTTCCTTATAGGTGGCAAAGCTCTGATCAGGACTCCGGAGTCTAAACTTCCTCGCTCGTCTCGCTCTTGTTTGCGGCACGAGGTGTTGGCTAGTCACGCCCGCGTTAAAGTCAAAATTGGAATGATATGCCTCATCCGCTCGTGGTGCGTCGATGCAGGGTGTTGCGCCATCGCAGAATGCGACGGCAGTGGCTGGACTGAACCCTATTGCGAGCCCTTTCTAGTACCCTTGCAGTAGTCCAACCCATCGTATTGCAGCACTCGCACAAGAGACTACGCTGCATTAGGATGCTCTTATGCACACAGATCAACGCGCCCAGCTCAGAGAAATTGCAAGCGGCATCGCCAAGGATCTACCAAGCGGCACCAAGGGTGACCTCAAGATCTACGACGTGGATGCGTTTCTCTGCCCAAATTGCTGGGTGAGGCAGGGCGCGAAATCGCAGCTTTATTGGGTCGATCGCGAGGAAGTCGGCGACAGGCTTCGCTGCGATGCCTGCCACGCGGAATTCGTCGTCTAACATTTTCGCCGCCACCACCCGCGCAAAAGCTCCCCACCCTCTTTGCAAGCGGCGGAGTGCCGCGCCTCGCCGCGGAACCCTACTCATCGCCAATCCATTGAACTTTTGAGGGACTCTAGAGGCTGCGCAAGAAAACCAAGGAGTCCGATATGCACACCACGTGGAAACCGCACGAGAAGCATGGCGATCTCACCGAGCGGAGCGATCTGCCTGACAGCGTGTTCGCCTTTCCCAAGCAGCGCAAGGAGCCGATGACCGACGCGAAACATGTGCGCGACGCCATTGCCCGCTTCGACCAGACCATCGGCGTGTCAGATGAGGACCGCAAGCTCGCCTTCGCCAATATCAAGAAGGCGGCCGAGCATTACGGCGTCGACATGTCAGAAGATGATTGGAAAGAGCTCGGCCGGCACCCGAGCACCGGCCGCACCGCTGAAGACCGCAGGAAATCGGCCGAGAAAGCAGCAGAGACGCGCAAAGAGCACGAGCGCCATCACTAGACCAAATAGACCTAGCAGGGATTGCAGGACGAACAGCTCGGG
>JBLMXO010000146.1:0-2526 GCA_050257815.1 Actinomycetota bacterium | reverse complement strand
GAAAATGCCGACTCCGGCAGGCTCCTGGCTGTTCGGCACGCGCCAGAGAAGCTGATCAATGATGCCGTAGAGACCCCAGTCATTGTCGAGCGGCATGCCGGGATTGCCGGTCACGGCGATGGGCGAGCGAGCAGAATCGAAGCGCAGATTCTCGAAGGTGCCGAAGTGATTCCAGCCGCCGAGCCTGAGCTTTCCAGCAAGCTTGTTCTGATTGTAGCTGTAATCGCCTTCCGCCATGAGAAGCGGGGGAGCGTCGAGGCTGAAATCAAGCCCGTCGCTATTACAGACCTGCGGATTGGGACTGCCGCAATGCGGAGCAGGATCACCATTGTAGACGCCGACCATGAGCTTCAACTTGTCATTCGGCTCGAGGGCGATACGGACGCCGGGAGTGGCAAGGGGATAAGCGGGACCGCCGCCCGGCAAGTCCGACGCCGCAATCGAGGGCCAACCCCAGGTGCCGTTCAAGAACCAGCCGCCGCCGTCGCTGATGATGAACTCTGCATCGGCGGCAAGCTGCCCGACTTTGACGGCGAGCTTGTCGTCGAACAAATGCTGCTCGAACCACAGCTCGAAAAGGCGCGTGCTTGGCGTCGCCTCGAGATTTGAGACCGGCATTAAGCTGCCAATATTCGCGCCGGTGATCGAGTTGCCGTGGATTTGAAAGCTATCGGCGTGAAAGCAGAGACCCTTCCATAGACCAAGCTTGTGCATGTCGGCCTTCATGTAGAGCTCAAGCACGCCGTCATACTCGACGCCTTGGTCGAAGCCGCCCCAATTGCCAAAGCTTTCGCCGTAATAGACGCCGCCGATCTCAATGCCCTGGCGTCCAAGGGCACTGCGAACGCCGCCCGGATTGATCGCGGCAACAGCGCCGTCTGGTATGCCGGTTGCTCCATGGGCAACTTCCGCTTCGCTCAGCTCACATTCCGCACTGGCCGCGTTGGGTTGGACCGAGGTCACGACAAAGAGGAGCATGGCAGCGCCGAGCGCCTTCAGGCAATTGGAAGCAAGCCGCCTGATCGACGACAACGGTCTTACGACATCGCTCAACGCAAGCTGCCACACGGTGTGACGCCCCCCGAGGCCCGGCCATTATCGGCTGAATTTCGATGGTTTGATAATGTTATGTTATAACTTTTGCCTACCTCAACCAGCGTCAAATCCTCATTTACCTGAGCGCCACCTTCCTCCTTTGCATAAAGGTATGATCTCTCAATGTGCCTCTGTGCCCGTTGATACCTTGCTCTCCTCAACCTTGCCGGGCTCATCAAGGCTGTCAGTGCCTTCGAACTTGATGGCCTTAAGATCGAGAGCAGCGACGGCGCGCTCGAGCGACTTGGTCTGATCGAGCAGCGCGTCGATGGCATGCTGGACCACGGCGTTACCTCCGTCGTTGCCCTCCCCGATCATCTGATCGTAGGACTCGATGGTGAGGGCACGGAGATAGAGCGCGTTCATGGCATTCATGGTGGTGTCGAGCTTGGCCCGAACCTCGGCGTCGATTTCGGGCGACTTCGCCCGCACGAGATCGGAGATGCTAGGACCTGTGACCCGCGAACGATCGGCGCGGTAATAGGTGCCGAGATAGACGTTGCGGATGCCGAGCGCGTCGAAGAAATGCGAGGCATGCGTGTTGTCCGAGAAGCAATCGTGCTCCTCCTCGGGATCGTGGATCATGAGCCCAAGCTTCATGCGCTCGCCAGCAAGCTCGCCGTAAGAGAGGCTGCCGAGGCCGGTCATGATCATGGTCAGACCCGCCTCGTCGCCTTCGTCCATGGCCTTCTTGCGCGCCGAACCGTCGAGGCCCCATTGCGCGGCCATCCAGGTGAGGTCATCAACGAGGAGATCGGTCGCCGTGCTGAGATATTGGGCTCGCCGATCGCAATTACCGTGGGTGCAGTTCTTGAGATCGTAATCGGTGGCGGGGCGGTTGCCGTTGCCCGGGCCGGTGCCGTTCAGATCCTGACCCCAGAGCAGGAATTCGATGGCGTGATAGCCCGTGGCGACATTGGCCTCGACGCCGCCAGCTTCCTGAAGCACGTGTGCGAGAAGCTCCTTGGTGATGTTCGAGGTATCGATCTTCTTGCCGCCGATGACGAGCGACGTGTTGGCAATGACATTGGCGGTGTAGAGCTCGTTCTCCGATGAGTCTGAGCCGTAAATGCTGGTGTCGACATAGTCGATCAGGCCTTCGTCGAGCGGCCAGGAATTCACCTCGCCCTCCCAATCGTCGACGATCGGATTGCCGAAGCGAAAGGCTTCGGTCTGCATGTAGGGAATGCGGGCGGCAATCCAAGCGGCGCGCGCGGCGCGAAGATTGTCTTCGGTGGGGTTCGCCAAGAACGCATTGATCGCGAGTTGCAGCGTGCGCGCCGTGTCGGCAGCGTCGGAATAGGCAGCCTGAGCGATGTCGGCGTAGGTCTTGAGCACGTCCTTAGGCGAAGGGTCGGCGGCGGCAGGGAAGGCTCCGAGAGAAATGCCGATCGCAAACGCTGCGAGCGGGAAGAAGGTCCATGATCTGCG